>CAYTMB010000492.1:0-2330 GCA_964438465.1 uncultured Rhodovulum sp.
GCCGGCGAGCGGCTGGCGCAGGCCTTCGCGCACCTGCCCGAGGGGCTGTTCACCAACGTGTTCCTCGACCACGCCGCCACCTCGGCGCTGCTGGCCGAGCGCGCCTTCGAGTTCGTGAACTTCACCGGCTCGGTGCGCGGCGGGCAGGAGATCGAGCGCGCCGCCGCCGGGACCTTCGTCGGCCTCGGGCTGGAGCTGGGCGGCAAGGACCCGGGCTACGTGCGGGCGGACGCCAACCTGGATGCGGCGGTGGACACGCTGATGGACGGGGCGATGTACAACGCCGGCCAGTGCTGCTGCGGGATCGAGCGCATCTACGTGCACGAGAGCCTCTACGACGCCTTCGTCGAGAAGTCGGTCGCCTGGGCCTCGGGCCTCAGGCTCGGGGACCCGCTGCAGCAGGACACCACCCTCGGGCCGATGGCGAACCTGCGCTTCGCCGACACCGTGCGCGAACAGGTGGCGGAGGCGGTGGCGGCCGGGGCGAAGCAGCTGGTGGACCCCAGGCATTTTCCCGCGGACCACGGCGACACGGCCTACGTCGCGCCGAAGATTCTGGTGAACGTCGACCACTCCATGCGGGTGATGACCGAGGAGAGCTTCGGCCCCGTGGTGGGCATCATGGCCGTGAGGGACGACGAGCAGGCGATCGCGCTGATGAACGACAGCCGCTACGGCCTGACCGCCAGCATCTGGACCCAGGACATCGGCAAGGCCGAGGAGATCGGCGCGCGGATCGAGACCGGCACCATCTTCATGAACCGCGCCGACTACCTCGATCCGGCGCTGTGCTGGACCGGCTGCAAGGAGACGGGCCGGGGGGCGGCGCTGTCGTATCTCGGCTATCTCAGCCTGACCCGGCCGAAGTCCTACCACCTGAAGAAGCTCTGAACCCTGCCGGCGGCAGGGATCAGACCACCTCCAGGTGACTGACTCGGGCGCAGGCTTCGCGCGGGCGTTCTCCACCGTCGCTTCGCCGATTTGTCCGTCGACAAATCGGTGCGCGCCTTGGAGTGCGCCCCTGGGATTGGACGGATTGAAGGGTTGGAATTGACCGGGGCGGGGCTTTCCGAGGAAGAAGGTCCATGCCCAGACACAGAAGACACAGCGTCGAGTTCAAGCGCCAGGTCGTCGCCGAGTATCTTGCCGGCGAGTCGGCGCACGTGCTCGGCCGACGGCACGATCTCTCGCGCAACCTGATCCGGATCTGGGTCGAGAAGGCCGGGGCCGGCCAGCTCGACCAGGACCAGGAGGCCGCCGACCTGCTCGGCGCCTGCGAGGCCAGGATCGCCGCGCTGGAGCGGCTGGTCGGCCAGCAGACGCTGGAGATCGCGTTCCTAAAAAAAGCACAGAAGATCGCCCGGTCGGGGACAAGCGCGGCCTCGTCCGTGATCACCGGCCCGACGGGCTCTCCGTCGAACGGGGGTGCGCGCTGATGGGACTGTCACGCTCGAGCTACTACGCGGCCCGCGAGGCGGGGCCCGCCGAAGCGGCGCTCGTCGCCGAGATCCGCGAGATCACCGACGCGTTCGAATGCTACGGCTACCGCCGCGTCGGCGCCGAGCTGCGCCACCGCGGCCAGGTGGTCAATGCCAAGAAGCTGCGCCGGCTGATGCGCGAGAACGACCTCACCCCACGGAAAAGGCGGCGCTTCTCGCGCACGACCGACAGCGATCACGACGGCCCGATCTTCCCCTTCGTGGCCCGCGACCTCGAGGCCAGCGGCCCCGACCAGCTCTGGGTCGGCGACATCACCTACGTCGCGATCGCGACGGGCTTCGTTTATCTCTCGGTGATCCTCGACGCCTGGTCGCGGCGGGTCATCGGCCACGCGCTGGCCCGCGACCTCGAGGCCCGGCACAGCGTCGCCGCGCTCGAGCGGGCGATCGCGCTCCGCCGCCCGCCGCCGGGCTGCGTCTTCCACTCCGACCGCGGCGTGCAGTATGCGTCCCAGGCGCACCGCGCGCTCCTCGCCGCCCACGGCTTCATCGGCTCGATGAGCCGCCGCGGCAATCCCTACGACAACGCCCAGGCCGAGAGCTTCATGAAGACCCTCAAGGTCGAGGCCGTCTATCTCACCGGGTATGACACCTACGAGGACGTCGCCGCCGACCTGCCCCGCTTCATCGACGAGGTCTACAACGCGAAACGACTGCACTCCGCCCTGGGCTATCTCAGCCCGATCCAGTTCGAGAACCGCAACACCCCCACCCCGATCAAAACCGCCGCGTGATCCTGTCCAACGACAGGGGCGCACTCCACATGCCTGCCCCTTGGCAGGCGCGGAAGACGCGCCCGCCAGGCAGGCGCGCACCGATTGCCCGGCGACG
>CAYTMB010000493.1:0-2328 GCA_964438465.1 uncultured Rhodovulum sp.
CCGGTCTACCAGGAGCCGGCGCTGATCCCCGACCTCGACGTCGCGCAGAACCTCGCGCTGACCGACACGCCGCCCGGCCCCTTCCTCGACTGGGTCCGCGAGCTCGGCGTGCCCGACCTCGACCTGCGCGACATGGCCCGCGACCTGCCCCTCGCCGTCCAGCGCATCCTCGACCTCGCCCGGGCCCTCGCGCTCGAACCCGAGGTGCTGATCCTCGACGAGATGACCGCCGCCCTGCCCGCGAACCTCGCCGACCGCGTGCTCGACGTGGTCCGCCGCCAGGGCCAGGCCGGCCGCTCGGTCATCTTCATCTCGCACCGCTTCCTCGAGATCTCCGCGCTCTGCGACCGCGCCACCGTGCTGCGCGACGGCGAGACCGTCGGCGTCCTGCCCATCGCCCCCGGCGTGGAGGAGAAGATCGTCGAGCTGATGCTCGGCGCCCGGATCGAGCGCGCCCGCGCCGTCGCCCGCCGCACCGCCGAGGCGCCCGGCCCGGCCCGGACCGGCGCCCCCCGCCTCGCCGCCCGCAGCCTCCGCGTCGGGACCCGGCTTCAGGACGTCTCGTTCGACCTCTTCGACGGCGAGGTCGTCGGCATCGTAGCACTCGAGGGCCAGGGCCAGGACGAGCTCTTCGACGCCCTCTCCGGCTCGACCCGCCCCGCCGGCGGCGGCGTCGAGGTCGACGGCGCGCCCGCGAGCTTCGCCCACCCGGCCGACGCCATCCGCGCGGGCATCGCCCTCGTCCCCGGCGACCGCAGCGCCGGCCTGCTGTCCAAGCGATCCGTGCGCGAGAACATCGCCCTGCCCTTCAGCGCCCGCATCCGCGCGTGGGGCCCGATCGACCGCCGCCGCGAGGACGCCGCCGTCGGCGCCGCGATCGAGCGGCTGCAGATCGACACCCGCGCGCAGGGCGAGGTCCAGCGCCTGTCCGGCGGCAACCAGCAGAAGGTGACCATCGCCCGCTGGATCGCCGCCGACGCCCGCACCATCCTCTGCCTCGACCCGACCCGCGGCATCGACGTGCGCACCAAGCAGGAGATCTACCGCCTGCTGCGCTCGCTCGCCGAAGCGGGCAAGTCGATCCTGTTCTACACCTCCGACCTCGAGGAGGTGCCGCTGGTCTGCGACCGCGTCGTGGTGATCTTCGGCGGCCGCGTCGTCGACGCCTTCCCCGCCGACATCGCCGACGAAGCCACGCTGACCCGCGCCGCCTACGGCCTGCCCCGCCTCGCCGCCGGCGCCGGGGCCGCGCCATGACGCGCTGGGTCCGCCGCGAGGGCTGGGTGATCGGCCTCTTCGCCCTCTTCGTCGCGCTCCTGCTCGTCACCAAGGCGATTCAGCCCGGCTACGGCGCCAACGACTTCGGCTCGCTCAGCCGCGCCGCCCTGCCCTTCGCCTTCGCCGTCGCCGCGCAGACCGTGGTGGTGATCGCCGGCGGGATCGACCTTTCCGTCGCCTCGATGATGGCGCTGACCAGCGTCACCGCCGCCCGCGCGATGCAGGGCGCCAGCGACGAGACCGCGGTCGTGGTCGTCGTGCTCGTGCTGCTGCTCGGCCTCGCCCTCGGCGCGCTGAACGGGCTGCTGATCGTCATCACCCGCGTGCCCGACATCGTCGTGACGCTCGCCATGCTCTTCGTCTTCCAGGGCGCGGCGCTGCTCGTCATGCCCTCCCCCGGCGGCGCGGCGGCGGGCTGGCTCAAGGCGCTTTCGGCCGGCGACGTCGGCCTGCCCTACCTGCCCAAGACCCTCGTGCTGCTCCTCGTCTGCCTCGCGGTGGTGTGGATCCCGCTGCGCCGCTCCAAGCTCGGGCTGTCGATCTACGCCATCGGCTCCAGCGAGCTGGCCGCGTTCCGCAGCGGCGTTCCGGTCGCGCGGACCCGCGTGGCGGCCTACGCCATCGCCGGCCTCTTCGCCGCGATGGGGGGACTGTCGCTGACGATGGCGACGGGGATCGGCGCCCCGATCCCCGGCCCCTACCTGCTGGCCAGCGTCGCGGCCGTCGTGCTCGGCGGCGTCGTGCTCGGCGGCGGGCGCGGCGGACTGGTCGGTCCCATCGTCGCCGTGTTCATCCTGCGCCTCGTCCGCACCGACCTCACCCTGCTCTCGGTCGATCCGAACGTCGCGTCGATCATCGAGGGCGCGATCATGGTCGTCGTGGTCATGTTCGGGGCCTTCATCGCCATGAGGGGGCGCTCGCCATGACCATGAGCCCGGCGGTCGAGACCGCGCCTTTTGGCCGCAGAATCAAGCGGTTCATGGCGGATTATCCGCTGGTGCCGCTCGCGGTGCTGCTGGTCCTCTTGGTGATCCTGCTGCAGATCCTGCG
>CAYTMB010000494.1:0-2315 GCA_964438465.1 uncultured Rhodovulum sp.
TGCGGTCGGCCAGCGTCAGCGCCTCGATCTGGTCGTGGGTGACGTAGACCATGGTGTTCTTCAGCTGGGCGTGCAGCCGCTTGATCTCGACGCGCAGCTCCGAGCGCAGCTTGGCGTCGAGGTTCGACAGCGGCTCGTCGAACAGGAACACGTCGACGTCGCGCACCAGCGCCCGGCCGATCGCCACGCGCTGGCGCTGGCCGCCCGACAGCGCCGCGGGCTTGCGCTCCAGCAGCGGCTCGATCTGGAGGACCTTCGCCGCGCGGGCGATGCGGCTGTCGATGTCGGCCCGGGGCAGGCCCGCGTTCTTCAGCCCGAAGCTGAGGTTGCCGCGCACGCTCATCTGCGGATAGAGCGCGTAGGACTGGAACACCATGCCGATGCCGCGATCCTTGGGCTCGGCCCAGGTGACGTTCTTGCCGTTGATCCAGATCTGCCCGTCGGTGATGTCGAGCAGCCCGGCGATGCAGTTCAGCAGCGTGGACTTGCCGCAGCCCGACGGCCCCAGCAGCACGATGAACTCGCCCTCGGCCACGTCGATGTTGAGCGTGTTCAGCACGTTCACCGAACCGTAGGTCAGCGTGAGATCCTTGACGACGATGCTTGCCATCGGTTCAGCCTTTCACGGCGCCGGCGGCGATGCCGCGCACGAACAGTTTCCCGGAGATGAAATAGATCGCCAGCGGCACGATGCCGGTGATGATCGTCGCGGCCATGTTGACGTTGTATTCCTTCACGCCCTGCACCGAATTGACGATGTTGTTGAGCTGGACCGTCATCGGATAGTTTTCGGGCCTAGTGTAGACCACGCCGAACAGGAAGTCGTTCCAGATGCCGGTCACCTGCAGGATGATCGCCACGACGAAGATCGGCAGCGCCATCGGCAGCATGATCTTGAAGTAGATGCCCCAGAACCCGGCCCCGTCGACGCGCGCGGCCTTGAACAGCTCCTCCGGCACCGAGGTGAAGTAGTTGCGGAACAAGAGCGTCAGGATCGGCATGCCGAAGATCGAATGCACCAGGATCAGGCCCCAGAGCGTGCCGTAGATCCCCATCTCGCGCAGCAGGATGACGATCGGATAGAGCATGACCTGATAGGGGATGAAGGCCCCGAAGATCAGGATGCCGAAGAACAGCTCGGAGCCCTTGAACCTCCAGTTCGCCAGCGCGTAGCCGTTCACGCTCGCGATGGCGATCGACAGGATCACCGAGGGCACGGTGATCCGCACCGAATTCCAAAAGCCGCGGCTGAGCCCGTCGCAGTTCAGCCCGGTGCAGGCCGTCGCCCAGGCCTTGACCCAGGGCTCGAAGGTGATCTCGACCGGCGGCGCGAAGATGTTGCCGAGCCGGATCTCCGGCATGCCCTTCAGCGAGGTCACGACCATCACATAGAGCGGCAGCAGGTAGTAGAGCGCCACCAGGATCAGCGTGCCGTAGAGGAAGATGTTGCGCCGCGACAGCGCCCGGCGCGGGCGGGCGCCGCGCGGGCCGGTCTGGCTGTGCGCCTCGATGGCGGAGTCGGCGAGCACGGCGCCGGCGATGCTGGCGGGATTAGACACGACGCTTGCCTCCGAACTCGAGATAGGCCCAGGGGATCAGGATGATCGCCACGGTCAGCAGCATCATCGTCGAGGCGGCGAAGCCCTGGCCGAGGTTCTGCGCGAGGAACATCATGTCGTAGACGTATTTCGCCGGCACCTCCGAGGCGATGCCCGGCCCGCCGCCGGTCTGCGCGACCACGAGGTCGTAGAGCTTGACGATGCCGCTGGTGATGATGACCAGCGTGGTGATGAACACCGGCCGCATCATCGGGATGATGACGAAGAGATAGGTCTTCCACATCGGGATGCCGTCGATGCGCGAGGCCTTCCAGATGTCCTCGTCGATGCCGCGCATCCCGGCGAGCATCAGGCACATCACGAGGCCGGTGCCCTGCCAGAGGCCGGCGATCAGCACGCCGTAGATGACGATGTCGGCGTTGTAGAGCGGGTCGAAATTGAACCCGGTGAAGCCCATCGCCCGGACCACGCTCTGCGCGCCGAAGTCGGGGTTCAGCAGCCACTGCCAGATCAGGCCGGTGACGATGAACGACAGCGCGAAGGGATAGAGGAAGATCGTCCGGAAGGCGTCCTCGAAGCGGATCTTCTGATCGAGCAGCGCGGCGAGGAGAAAGCCGATGGCGAGGCTGAAGATCAGGCTCAGGACGCCGTAGATCACCAGGTTCTCGATCGAGACCAGCCAGCGGTTGTTGCTCCACAGCCGCTCGTACTGGTCGAGGCCGACGAAGCGCAGCCGCGGCAGCAGCCGCGAGTCGG
>CAYTMB010000495.1:0-2311 GCA_964438465.1 uncultured Rhodovulum sp.
GGCCACCATCCCTACAACACCGCGCTGATCGCCGCCTACATCGCCCATCACGGCGAGGCGGCGGCCGAAGAATGGCTCGCCGGCGTGAAGGCCAACCAGGCCCGCGCGGCGGCCGGCGGCGACCGGGACGGGGCGCGCGACATCGCGGCGGGCATCTGCGACATCGCGGTCGCCAACTCCTACTACGTCGGCCTGATGAGGAGCGGCGCCGGCGGTCCCGAGCAGGTCGAGTGGGGCGACGCCATCAAGGTCATCCTGCCCACCTTCGAGGGCGGCGGCACGCTGGTCAACATCAGCGGCGCGGCGGTCGCGCGCCACGCGCCCAACCAGGCGGAGGCCGTGCAGCTGCTCGAATATCTGGTCTCGGACGAAGCGCAGAAGCTCTATGCGGAAGCGAACTTCGAGTATCCGATCACCGGGACCGCGGAGGTGCATCCGATCATCGCCGAGTTCGGCGAGCTGACGCCGGACGACACCTCGCTCGTCGAGCTGCTGCCCTATCGCACCCGCGCGAGCGAGCTCGTCGACAAGGTGAACTTCGAAACCTTCGGCGGCTGATGACCGAGCTCCGGGGCGGCGAGCTTGCCGGCGCGCCGCCCCGCACCCTGGCGACGGGCATGACGGCGCCGAACCGGCGCCGGTTCGGCGGGGGCGACCGGTGGATGCTGGCGGCGCTGGTCATCGCCGGCTTCGTCCTGCTGCCGATCCTCACCATCGCCGTGACCGCGACGGCGAACACCGGAACACTGTGGTCGCATGTGATGACCTATGTACTGCCGCAGGCGACGCGGACCACGCTGACGCTGCTGCTCGGCACCGGGATCATCGTGACCGTCGTCGGGGCCGGCACGGCCTGGCTGGTCACCGCCTACGACTTTCCCGGCCGCGGCGTGCTCGAATGGGCGCTGCTGCTGCCGCTCGCGGTGCCGACCTACATCATGGCCTACGCCTACATGGACGTGCTGAGCCCGCTCGGGGTGGTCCAGGGGACGATCCGCGGCCTGCTCGGCTATTCCAGCCCGCGCGAGTTCCGCCTGCCCGACATCCGCGCCATGTGGGGCTGCATCCTGGTCTTCGGCTTCGTGCTCTACCCTTACGTCTACCTCACCACCAGGGCGATGTTCCTGACCCAGGCGGCCAATCTGGTCGAGGTCGCGCGCACGCTCGGCGCCCGGCGCTCGGCGGTGTTCTGGCGGGTGGCGCTGCCGCTGGCGCGGCCGGCGATCGCGGTCGGGGTCAGCCTCGCGCTGATGGAGGCGCTCAACGACGTCGGCGCGGCGCAGTTCCTCGGCGTGCGCACGCTGACCGCCTCGGTCTACACCACCTGGATCATCCGCCACGACCTGCCCGGAGCGGCGCAGATCGCCATGGCGATGCTGGTCTTCGTGGTGGCGCTGATCCTGATGGAGCGCTGGGCGCGGCGCAACCAGCGCTACGCCCACAACGGGCAGCGGGCGCGCACGATGGCGCCGCTGCGGCTGCGCGGCGCCCGGGCGCTGCTGGCCTTCGCCTGCGGCGCCCTGCCGATCGTCATCGGCTTTCTCGGGCCGGCGATCTATCTCGTGGTCGAGGCGACGCGGCGCATCCAGTTCGCCGGGATCTCGCCCTATGTCTACCAGGCGACGATCAACACCGTCACCATATCGGCGCTGGCGACGCTGGTGGTGCTGGCCGCCGGCTTCGCCGTCGCCTACGCCCAGCGGGTGGGTCCGGGCGCGCTGAGCGGCGGCCTCGCCCGCATCTCGGCGCTCGGCTACGCGGTGCCGGGGACGGTCCTCGGCATCGGCATCCTGATCCCGGTCGCCGCCTTCGACCGCCTGGTCGACCAGAGCGCGCGCGAGTGGCTCGGGTACTCCACCGGGCTGCTCATGCTCGGCTCCGGCGGCGCATTGATCTACGCCTATGCCGCGCGCTTCCTCGCCATCGCCTCGGGCGGGATGGAGGCGGGGCTGAGCCGGATCCCGCTGTCCTACGACCATGCCGCCCGGACCCTCGGGCATTCGTCGGCGGGGACGCTGCTGCGGGTGCATCTGCCGCTCTCGCGCACGGCGCTGACCGCCGCCGGGCTGCTGGTCTTCGTGGACTGCATGAAGGAGCTGCCCGCGACGCTGCTGCTGCGCCCGCTGAACTTCGAGAGCCTCTCGACGCTGCTCTACGGCGAAGCGGCGCGCGGCACCTACGAGGAGGCCGCGCTGGCGGCGCTGATCATCGTGGCGATCGGCATCCTGCCGGTCATCCTGCTCGCCGGCGTCGGCCGGCGCCGAACCCGCCGCGACGCCCCCCCTCCCGCCGCGGGCTCCACCGTCTGATC
>CAYTMB010000496.1:0-2300 GCA_964438465.1 uncultured Rhodovulum sp.
GCCGACATGGCCGGCATCAAGCTGCGCATGCCCGGCGGCGACGCCTGGCAGTTCCTCGGCCAGTCGCTGGGGGCGAATCCGACGCCGATGGCCTATGCGGAGGTCTATACCGGACTGCAGACCGGCGCGATCGACGGCCAGGACAATCCGCTGCCCAATGTGGAGAACATGAAGTTCTACGAGGTGATGTCGCAGATCGTGCTCACCTCGCATCTCGTGGGGTTCGACATCCTGACGATCTCGGCGACGGCCTGGAACGGCATGACGCCGGAACAGCAGGAAAAGGTCCAGGCGGCGGCCGACCGGGCGATCGCATGGAGCACGGCCCAGCATCTCGCGCAGGAAGCGGAGCTCGCGGCCGCGTTCGAGGAGCGGGGTCTCGAGGTCTATGCGCCGGACGTGGACGCCTTCCGCGCCCATGCGCAGCAGATGTACCTCGACTCCGCCCTCGCCGAAAGCTGGCCCGAAGGGCTGATCGACAAGATCAACGCGCTCTAGGCGCGCGGGACTCCGGCCGCCGCCCGCTCGCGGGCGGCGATCCGTGGCACGGGAGGGACCGATGCGCCGTTCATCCGCACGCATCTTCGAATGGCTGCGCGCCCGCGCCGAGAACATCGCCGCGGCGATGCTCGCGGCGATGTTCATCGCCTTCATCATCCAGATCGCCTTTCGCTACCTGCTCAACCTGCCGATCGGCTGGACCCACGAGATCAGCGTCATCCTCTGGATCTGGCTGGTGCTGTTCGGCAGCGCCTTCGTGGTGCGCGAGCGCGAGGAGATCCGCTTCGACCTCGTCTACGGCGCGGTGGGCGACCGCCCGCGGCGGGTCATGGGGCTTATCACCGCAGCCGCGCTGATCGCGCTCTTCGGCGTCTCGCTGCCCGCCGTCATCGACTATGTGACCTTCATGAAGGTCGAGCGCTCGGCCTACATGAAGATCCGCTTCGACTATCTCTATTCCATCTACGTCGTCTTCGCCGTGGCCATGATCCTGCGCTACCTCTGGATCGCCTGGCGCGCCGTCCGCGGGCAGGCGCCCGTGGCCTACGACCCGACCAAGGCGAGCTCGGGCGTATGAACCTCGCCAGCCCGTTCTCCATCGCGATCGTCGCCATCACCGCGCTGGCCTTTCTCGGCCTGCCGATCGGGCTGGCCATGCTGTGCGGCTCGATCCTCTATCTCTTCCTCGCCGGGCTCGACATGGGCACGGTGGCCGAGCAGTTCCTCAACGGCATGTATTCGAACTACGTGATCCTCGCCGTGCCGCTCTTCGTGCTGGCGGCCGAGATCATGAACTCGGGCTCGATGACCGAGCGGCTGCTGCGCTTCTGCAACGTGCTGGTCGGCCGCTTCCGCGGCGGGCTGGCGCAGGTCAACGTCGTGCAGTCGATCATCTTCGCCGGCATGTCGGGCTCGGCCATCGCCGACGCCGCCGGCAGCGGCCGGATGATGCAGAACATGATGACCCGCGAGGGCCGCTACACCCCGAGCTACGCCGCGGCGCTGACGGCGGTGACCGCGGTGGTCGGCCCGATCATCCCGCCCTCGATCCCGCTGGTGATCTACGCGCTCGTCTCGGACGCCTCGATCGGCTACCTGTTCCTCGCCGGGGTGGTGCCGGGCCTGCTGATGTCCTTCATGCAGATGGGCCAGGTCGCCTGGACGGCGCGGCGCAAGAACTTCCCGGTCGAGGAGGCGGTGCCGCTGCGCGACATCCCGCGCATCACGCTCCGCGCCTTCCCGGCGCTCCTGATGCCCGTCATCCTGCTCGGCTGCATCTACACCGGCGTGACCACGCCGACCGAGGCGGCGGCGCTGGCGGCGGCCTATGCGCTGGTCATCTCGGTCGTGCTCTACCGCAGCCTGAGCGCGCGGGAGGCCTACAGCGCGCTGCTGATCAGCGCCAAGACCAGCGCCTCGATCGGCATGCTGATCGCCGGCTCGCTGGTCTTCAACTACGTCGTCACCGTCGAGAACATCCCCAACTCCCTGCGCCTCCTGCTGACCGGCTGGGATCTCACGCCGGTGCAGTTCCTGATCCTGGTGAACCTCATCCTGCTCCTGCTCGGCTGCGTGCTGGAGGGCACGGCGATCCTGCTCATCATCGTGCCGGTGTTCATCCCGACGGCGCAGGCGCTCGGCATCGACATGGTGCATTTCGGGGTGGTGGTGGTGGTCAACATCATGCTGGGGCTGGTCACGCCGCCCTACGGGCTGCTGCTCTTCATCATGACCAACATCTCCGGCGCGCCGATCAGGGACATCATCCGCGACTGCCTGCCCTTCCTGTTCTGGATGGT
>CAYTMB010000497.1:0-2299 GCA_964438465.1 uncultured Rhodovulum sp.
AAATACGGCCCATCCCAAAATGCAAGCAATATCATACACTTGATCCGCGTCCCAACGTGGGACGCGCGGCGCAAGCGGCCGCTCCTGTCCGAGGATGACCTCTCGTCCACTGGTGGCCAAAGTCCGGCGTCGCGACCTGATCGGACGAATCCGGCGTCAGACCCCGAGCGCGGCGCTCAGCCCGCCGTCGACCAGATAGTCGCCGCCGGTGCAGAAGCCGGCCTCGTCGCTGGCGAGGAAGGCGATCAGCGCGGCGACCTCCGCGACCGTGCCGACCCGGCCGAGCGGGTGCGCGGCGCCGAAGCCGGCGATCACCTCCTCGACGGACTGGCCGTCCGCGGCGGCCTCGCTTGCAGCGAACTCCAGCAGCGGCGTGCGGATCGAGCCCGGGCTGACCGAATTCACCCGCACCCCGGCGGCGGCGCAATCCACCGCCATCGCCCGGGTCATCGCATGGACCGCGCCCTTGGCGGTGGCGTAGGCCAGCACCCCGCGCTGGTTGACGTGGCCCTGCACCGAGGAGACCTGCACGATGGCCCCGCCGCCCGCCCGCTTCATCGCCGGAAACACCGCCCGGCTGGTCAGGAACAGCGCCCGCAGGTTCACGTCGAGCGTGCGGTCCCACAGCGCGGCGTCGGTGGCCTCGAGATCGCCGTAGGTCTGGGCGCCGGCGGCGTTGACCAGCACGTCGATCCGCCCCGCCCCCGCCTCCAGCGCCGCGACCGCCTCCGTCACCGCGGCTTCGTCGGTCACGTCCACGCGCGCCACCGTCACCGCCAGCGCGGCGCAGGCGGCCGCCGCCTCGGCGTTGCGCGCGGGGTCGAGCCCCCACAGCGCCACCGTCGCGCCCTCGCCCGCCAGCCGCCGCGCCGCCCCGAGCCCGATGCCGCTCGACCCGGTGACCACCGCCACCTTGCCGGCGAACCTCACGCCGCGCGTTCCAGCGCCTTGATCACCCCGCGCAGCTCGGCGAGCCCCTTCAGCCGGCCGATCGCGGAATAGCCGGGGTAGGTCTTCTTGTCCTGGTCGTCGAGCAGCAGGTGGCCGTGGTCGGGCCGGAACGGGATCACCGCGTCCGCCCGCCCCTCTGCGCGCCGCCGCGCCTCCTCGGCGAGCAGCGTGCCGACCACCGAGACCATGTCGACCCGGCCCCCGAGATGGTCGTCCTCGAAGAACGAGCCGTCCGGCTCCACCGTCACGTTGCGCAGATGCGCGAAATGGATGCGCGGGGCCAGCGCCTTCGCCGCCGCCTCGACGTCGTTCTGCGGCCCCGCGCCGAGCGAGCCGGTGCAGAAGGTCACGCCGTTCGCCATCTCCGGCACCGCCTCGGCCAGCGCCTGATAGTCGGCGAGCCCGCTCACCACCCGCGGCAGGCCGAACAGCGGCAAGGGCGGGTCGTCGGGATGGATGCACATCCGCAGGCCCAGCCGCTCGGCGGTCGGGATGATGTCCTTGAGGAACGCGATCAGGTTCGCCCGCACCCCCTCGGCGCCGAGCCCCTCGTAGCGGGCGATGCGGGCGCGGATGCCCTCGCGGTCGTGGCTCGCCTCCGAGCCGGGCAGGCCGGCGATGACGGTGAACTCGATCTCGTCGATCGCCTGCGGCGTCAGCGTTCGCGCGCGCTCCTCCGCGGCGGCGAGCAGGTCGGGCGCATACTGCGCCTCGGCGCCCTTGCGTTTCAGGATCAGCGCGTCGTAGGCGACGAAGTCGAGCATGTCGAAGCGCAGCGCCAGCCCGCCCGAGGCCACCGGCCAGCGCAGCGCGGTGCGGGTCCAGTCCACCACCGGCATGAAGTTGTAGCAGATCACCTCGAGCCCGGCCGCCGCCAGCCGCTCCATCGTGGTGCGGAAGTTGCCGATGGCGCCGGCGGCGTCGGCGTCGCGCACCTTGATCGCGTCGGGGATCGGGATGCTCTCGACCACCGACCAGGTCAGCCCCGCCGCCTCGATCACCCGCTTGCGCTCGGCGATGGCGGCCTCGGGCCAGACCTCGCCGGTGTAGTGCGAATGCAGCGCGCTCACGATCCCCGTGGCGCCGGCCTGGCGCACATGCGCCAGCGGCACCGGGTCCTCGGGCCCGAACCAGCGCCAGGTCTGCTCCATCGTCTCCCCCCGTCTCTGCTTGCGCCCATCTAGCCGCGCCCCGGCCGGATTGGCAACGACCCGCTCGGGCCGCCCGTCGTGCGGCGGCGAGCGGGTCATACGAACTCCGCTTGAAGCCTCAGGGCGCGTCCCTTCCAGAGGCGCGCGCCCCGGATCGCATCGGCGGGGCATTGCCCCGCGCGATCCGGTCGCCCGGA
>CAYTMB010000498.1:0-2298 GCA_964438465.1 uncultured Rhodovulum sp.
GAGATGCTGCAATGGGGCACCGCCTGCTGCGGCGCCAAGCTGGGCGTCATCGTCCACCACACCGACGCCGAGCGCGAATGGGCCTATGACCGCGACAGCGACATCGGCCGGCTGGACAAGGCGCTCGACCTCGCGCCGGAGATGGGCTGGGTCGTGATCGACATGAAGGACGACTGGGCGGAGGTCTGGCCGGCGGAGTAGCGCGGGCCGCCGACGCTCACGCCGCGGGCGTCAGATCTTCATCTCGATGCGGACGCCGTGGAGGGTCTTGCCCGAGGCGTTCAGCACGCGTCCGGGCGGCTGCGGCGCCATGTTGACGACGAGGCAGCCGCGGCCGTCCCATCCCTGCAGGGCGACCATGACGTCGCGGTTGGGCGGAAGCTGTTCCCCGTCGGGCGAGAAGTCGTGGATCGGGCCCTGAATCCGGTCGAACACGAACACCGACGGCCATCGGTGGTGGTGGACCGGCTCCTCGTCGTCCGCCTCGAGCGTGACCTCCAGCACGCGCAGGTTGTCGTTCTCGAACAGCACCCGGTGTTGGGCGGGCGCGGCCGTCACGGCGTCGAGCGCCGGATCCCAGTTCGACGTGTCCGGCATCGCGGTAGGGTTCGACATGAGGTCCCCCGGAGGTTGCGGTTTGTCTGTGCGGCACGGAACGGCATTCTAGCATGGTCCTGTGCCCGCCCCGAGGCCGCCCGGCGGTGTCCTTTTGGACAGACGCCTGCGGCGCGGCGCGTCCCGCGATCCGGGGCGCGGCGCGGGCCCGGCTTCCCTTCGAGCGCCCGCCGCGCTATGGGCCGGGGCGAGGGAGACCGCCATGTCCTGGAACAGCTTCGGCCATCTCTACCGCGTGACCACCTGGGGCGAGAGCCACGGGCCGGCGCTGGGCTGCGTGGTGGACGGCTGCCCGCCGGGGATCGCCTTGTCCGAGGCCGACATCCAGCCCTGGATGGATGCGCGCAAGCCCGGGCAGAACCGGTTCACCACCCAGCGGCGCGAGGAGGATCTGGTCGAGATCCTGTCGGGGGTCTACGAGGGCGTCACCACCGGCACGCCGATCGGCCTGACGATCCGCAACACCGACCAGCGGTCGAAGGACTATGGCGACATCGCGGCGAAGTTCCGGCCGGGGCATGCGGATATCGCCTATCACCTGAAATACGGGCTGCGCGATCCGCGCGGCGGCGGGCGGTCGAGCGCGCGCGAGACCGCGGCGCGGGTGGCGGCGGGGGCGGTGGCGCGCAAGGTTCTGGCGGCGCTGGCGCCGGGGATGGCGATCCGCGGCGCGATGGTGGCGATGGGGCCGCGCCGGATCGACCGGGCGGCCTGGGACTGGGACGAAGTGGCGCGCAATCCGTTCTGGTGCCCGGACGCGGGCGCGGCGGCGGATTGGGCCGGCTATCTCGACGAGCTGCGCAAGTCGGGCAATTCCATCGGCGCCGTGATCGAGGTGGTCGCCTCGGGCGCGCCGGCGGGGCTGGGCGCGCCGGTCTACGGCAAGCTCGACACCGAGATCGCGGCGGCGCTGATGTCGATCAACGCCGTGAAGGGCGTCGAGATCGGCGCGGGCTTCGCGGCGGCGGCGCTGACCGGGATCGAGAACGCCGACGAGATCTCGATGGGCAACGACGGGCCGCGGTTCTCGTCGAACCATGCGGGCGGCATCCTCGGCGGGATCTCGACCGGGCAGGACATCGTGGCGCGGTTCGCGGTGAAGCCGACCTCGTCGATCCTGACGCCGCGGCGGACGATCACCGTCGCCGGCGAGGACGCCGAGATCGTCACCAAGGGCCGGCACGATCCCTGCGTCGGCATCCGGGCGGTGCCGGTGGGCGAGGCGATGCTGGCCTGCGTGCTGCTCGACCACCTGCTGCTCGACCGCGGCCAGACCGGCGGCGTCCGCGGGCGGATCGGGTAGCGGGCGCGGCGGTGGGCACGCGTGCCCAGACGAGCATCGCGTTGAAATATCAGGGATAACTGGCGGACGTTAACCGGCTGGCAACGCTTGGCGGTGCGCTCAGGCGAGCGTGGTCGTGACCTGCGGGGGGACGGGGGAGCGGACGGCGCGACCGCGATGGCGCAGGCGCTGTTCCGGGGCGACTCGCCGCACCGCGCCGGCCCGGACGCCGAGCGCATGGCGCGGGCCTGGCTGGTCGCGACGCGGGCGGTCGGCCTGGCGGCCTGATACAGGCGCCGGCTGATCGCTTCGGAGCTGGCCTGGAGCTGGATGTTGGAGCGCGCGGTGGCCGCAGTCGCTTCACCGATTTGTCCGTTGACAAATCGGTGCGCGCCTGCCTG
>CAYTMB010000499.1:0-2294 GCA_964438465.1 uncultured Rhodovulum sp.
CCCGCCTATATCTCGCCCAAATCGGCGCCTGCCCAGGTGGCGGAATGGTAGACGCGCTGGCTTCAGGTGCCAGTGACTGAAAGGTCGTGGAGGTTCGAGTCCTCTCCTGGGCACCACTCTCCCCGCGCCAGGCGCGCGCCTTCCGCCGGCGACGGGCGGGGCTCAGGGCTTCGGGGAACGGACATGGCCAACCACCTGCATCAGGGCGATCTGCCGGACGGGCTCGATCTCGGGCCGGTGGTGGCGATCGATTGCGAGACGATGGGCCTGCATCCCGCGCGCGACCGGCTGTGCCTCGTGCAGATGTCGGGCGGCGACGGGAACGCGCATCTGGTGCAGATCGCCCAGGGGCAGGAGACGGCGCCGAACCTGGTGCGGATGCTCGGCGATCCGGAGGTGCTGAAGCTGTTCCATTTCGGGCGGTTCGACATCGCGGTGCTGATGCACCGGTTCGGGGTGCTGGCGCGGCCGGTCTATTGCACCAAGATCGCGTCGCGGCTGGTGCGGACCTATACCGACCGGCACGGGCTGAAGGACCTGCTGCGCGAGATGCTGGAGGTGGACATCTCCAAGCTGCAGCAGTCGAGCGACTGGGGGGCGGAGCGGCTGAGCCAGGCGCAGATCGACTATGCGGCGTCGGACGTGCTGTACCTGCACCGGCTGCGCGAGGGGCTGGAGGGGCGGCTGGCGCGCGAGGGGCGCACGGCGCTGGCCGCGGCCTGTTTCGACTTCCTGCCGGCGCGGGCGGCGCTCGATCTGGCCGGCTGGCCGGAGACGGACATCTTCGCCCATGCCTGAGGGGACGGGTCCGCGCGCCGATCCGGCCAGGGCCGTCGCGACCGGGCGGCGGGTGATCGCGACCGAGATCGAGGGGCTGGCGCGGCTGGAGGCGACGCTGGACGGCGGTTTCGCCGAGGCGGTGGCGCGGATTCTCGCCGCGAACGGACGGGTGATCGTCTCGGGCATGGGCAAGTCGGGGCATGTCGCGCGCAAGATCGCGGCGACGCTGGCCTCGACCGGGACGCCGGCGCTGTTCGTGCATCCGGCGGAGGCGAGCCACGGCGATCTCGGGATGATCGCGCGGGGCGACGTGGTGGTGCTGTTGTCCAATTCGGGCGAGACGCCGGAGCTGGCGGATCTGATCGCCTATACCCGGCGGTTCGGGATCGCGCTGATCGGGGTGGCCGGGCGGGCGGAGTCGACGCTGATCCGGGCGGCGGACGTGCGCATCGTGCTGCCGGACGCGCCGGAGGCCTGTTCGGTGGGGCTGGCGCCGACGACCTCGACGACGATGACGCTGGCGCTGGGCGACGCGCTGGCGGTGGCGCTGATGGAGGCGCGGGCCTTCACGCCGGCGGCGTTTCGCGACCTGCATCCGGGCGGGCGGCTGGGGGCGCGGCTGGCGACGGTGGGGCAGCTGATGCATTCCGGCGAGGAGACGCCGCTGATCGGGATCGAGGCGGGGATGCCGGAGGCGCTGCTGGTGATGAGCGCCAAGGGCTTCGGCGTGGTGGGCGTCGTGGACGGCGGCGCGCTGGTGGGCGTGGTGACGGACGGCGACTTGCGGCGCAACATGGACGGGCTGCTGGCGCGCAAGGTGGCGGATGTGATGACGGCGCGGCCGCGGACGGTCTCGACGGAGGCGCTGGCGTCGGAGGCGCTGGGGATCATGAACGGCGCGAAGATCACCACGCTGTTCGCGACCGCGCCCGAGGCGCCGGGCAAGCCTGCGGGGATCCTGCACGTGCACGACTGCCTGCGCGCCGGCGTCGCCTGAGCCGTGGCGGGGCCCGGGCTCTATTCGCGGGTCGTGGCGGTGCTGAAGGTGGGGCTGCCGCTGATCGCGGTGGCGATGCTGGCGGGGCTGTTCTTCATCTCGGAGGACGGGCGGCCGGAGGGCGACCTGATGTTCTCGCGGGCGGATCTCGCGGCGCTGGGCAGCGGGATGCGGGTGACGCGGCCGGTGTTCTCGGGGGTGACGGAGGCCGAGGACCGGTTCCGCTTCACCGCGGCGGAAGTGACGCCGGACGCGGCGCCGCCGACGCAGGCCGACATCGCGGCGCTGTCGGGGCGGATCGACTTCGCCAACGGGCCGGGGGTGGATCTGACGGCGGAGACCGCGGCGCTCGATCTCGACAGCCAGGTGATGACGCTGGCGGGCGCGGTGCGGGCGGTGACGACGGACGGCTACGACTTCGCCGCGGACAAGGTCGACATCGACCTGAAGGCGGGCGGGCTGATCGCGACCGGCGGGGTGACGGGGACCGGGCCGATGGGGCGGATCGACGCGGCGC
>CAYTMB010000500.1:0-2282 GCA_964438465.1 uncultured Rhodovulum sp.
ACCGCGCCGCCGGTCTCCGCCGCGCGACCGAGGGCGCGCCATGAGCATCTGGTCCTGGGACGGCGTCGTCCCCGTCGCCGACCCCGCCGCCTTCGTCCACCCCGACGCGACCCTGATCGGCGACGTCCTCATCGGCCCAGGCGCCTACATCGGCCCCGGCGCCGTCCTACGCGGCGACTTCGGCCGCATCACCATCGGCGCCGGCGCGAACGTGCAGGAAACCTGCGTCGTGCATTCCTTCCCCAACCTCGACGTCGAGGTCGGCCCCTCCGGCCACATCGGCCACGGCGCCGTGCTGCACGGCTGCCGAATCGGCCGCAACGCCATGGTCGGCATGAACGCCGTGGTGATGGACGAGGCCGAGGTCGGCGAGGATTCGATCGTCGCCGCCCTCGCCTTCGTCAGGGCCGGCGCGATCATCCCGCCGCGCAGCCTCGCCGTCGGCGCGCCCGCCCGGGTGACGCGCGAGCTGACCGAGGCCGAGATCGGCTGGAAGACCCGCGGCACCGGCGTTTACCAGCGCCTCGCGCTCGAGGCCCGCGCCAGGCTGCGCCCCGCCGAGCCGCTCGCCGCCCCCGAGCCCGACCGCCGCCGCGTGCGCGCGCCCGACTACGACCCGCTGATTCTCGCGCGGCTGAAACTCGGCGACTGAGCCGGCCTTCGCCGCGGCGGAGGCATCGCGGCGGCGTATTCCCTTGGACATCCGGCTTTACCTGACTAATTTACCCGTGTATGCGGGCGGGCGCGGTGCGCCGCTTCGGGCCAGCCAGGCGCTCAGGCGCCCCCGCCAGCCTCCCGTCAGACCAAACCGTCGGCCCGCCTCGATCCTCGGTCGGGCGCCGCCGGAGCATTGCCGATCGGAGGATCGATGGAACAGACACGACCGGACGCGAGGCGCGGCGCCGTTTCAGGGAGCCGCGGACTCGCGGTCGCGCTGACCATCCTTCTCGCGGCGGCCGGAGCCGCCGCCGCCCAGGAGACCCCCGCGCCGCCCCCCGCCGAAGCCCCCCCCGCCGAAGCCCCCGCCGCCGCGCCGTCGGCGGACGCGGCGCCGGCGCCGGCCGTGGTCCAGCAGCCTGCGCCGGATCCCGCCGCCGAAGCCGCGCCGGCCGTCGACCCCGCCGTGATCATCGGCGCCGCCCCCCCTGTCGTCGCCCAGCCGGCCGATGCGCCCGCGCCGGACGCCGCTCCGCCGTCCGTCCTCGCCGCGCCGCAGGCGGCGCCCGGCGTCGAAGCGCCGGCCGCGGCGTCCGCGGTGGCGGAACTGCCGCACGACCTCTCGCCCTGGGGCATGTTCATGGCGGCGGACGTGGTGGTGAAGGCGGTGATGATCGGCCTCGCCGTGGCCTCGCTGGTGACCTGGACCGTCCTGCTCGCCAAGAGCGCCGAGATCTTCGCCGCCGGCCTGCGCCTCCGGCGCGGCCTGCGCGAGATCCTGAACTCGGCCGACCTCGGGACCGCGGAGCAGGCGCTCGCCGGACGGCGCGGACCCGCCGCGCAGATGATCCGCGCGGCGCGTAGCGAGGCCGGGGCCTCGACCGAGGCGCTGTCCTACGCCGGCGGCGCCGGCCTGCTGCAGCGGGTGAGCTCGCATCTGTCGCGGATCGAGGCGCAGGCCGGGCGGCGGCTCGCGGTCGGGACCGGCCTGCTCGCCACCATCGGCGCCACCGCGCCCTTCGTCGGGCTGTTCGGTACGGTCTGGGGCATCATGAACAGCTTCATCGGCATCTCGGAATCGCAGACCACCAACCTCGCGGTGGTGGCGCCCGGCATCGCCGAGGCGCTGCTCGCGACCGCGCTCGGCCTCGTCGCCGCGATCCCGGCGGTGGTGGTCTACAACGTCTTCGCGCGCTGGATCGCCGGCTACCGCGCGCAGCTCGCCGACGCCGCCGCGGCGGTCGAGCGGCTGGTCAGCCGCGATCTCGACCACCGCCGGCTGGAGCCGGAGCGGATGCGGCAGGCGGCGGAGTAGCGGCGATGGCGGGCAGCCTCGGGCCGCGCGCGGGTGGCGACGATCTCGAAGAGGCGCACGAGATCAACGTCACGCCGTTCATCGACGTGATGCTGGTGCTGCTGATCATCTTCATGATCGCGGCGCCGCTGGCGACGGTCGACGTGCCGGTCGACCTGCCGGTGTCCTCGGCCGCGCCGCAGCCGCGGCCCGCCGAGCCGATCTACCTGACGGTGCGCGAGGACCTGACCCTGGCGCTCGGCGAGGAGGCCGTGCCGCGCGCGGCGCTCGGGCCGGCGCTCGACCGCGTGGCGGCGGGCGACAGGGAGTC
>CAYTMB010000501.1:0-2272 GCA_964438465.1 uncultured Rhodovulum sp.
TCCGGGCGCGGGCGCGGCCCTTGCCGAGATGGGTGATCATCGGCAGCACGAAGGACGCGGTCTTGCCGGTGCCGGTCTGGGCGATACCGAGCACGTCGCGGCCTTCGAGCGCGTGCGGGATCGCCTGGATCTGGATCGGAGTGGGGGTGAGGTAGCCGGAATCGACTACGGCCTGGAGGACCCGCGGGTCCAGCGAGAGATCGGCAAAGGTTGTCATAGGGCCTGTGTCTTACGAGAGTGCGCGGCAGGGTGGCCGCATACGTCACGCGGCCCGAGCCTCCGGATTGAGGCTCATGTTATGCTCGCCATATAGGCCAGCCGGCGCGCGCGGTCAATCCACTCGCGTCAAGGCGCGATTCCTGCACGGGTTTTGTGATCGACCCGACGCCCGCCGGGGTCCGCGGCGGCGCCGGCTCGCCCGCGCCGGCGGCGGCCGGCCGCCGCGGTTCCGCCGCCGCGACCCGGGTCCGGGGTTTTCGCGCCCGCGGCCGCGGTGTATGGAGGCGCGATTCGAGGAGTGGCCAGCATGAACGAGATTGTCGACAAGGCGTTGCGCGGCATGGCGCTGCTGAAGGTGCGCAACATCCGGCACTGGACCGACCGCACCTTCTCCTTCGCGGCCGAACGGCCGGGCGCGTTCCGGTTCCGCTCCGGCGAATTCGCCATGATCGGGCTGATGGTCGCGGGCAAGCCCCTGCTGCGCGCCTATTCGATCGCCTCGCCGTCCTGGGAGGAGGAGCTCGAATTCTACTCGATCAAGGTCGAGGACGGCCCGCTCACCTCGCGGCTGCAGCATCTCGCCGAGGGCGACGAAATCGTGATGCGCCCCAAGCCCGTCGGCACCCTGGTCCATGACGCGCTGACGCCGGGCAAGCGGCTGTTCCTGTTCTCGACCGGCACCGGCATCGCGCCCTTCGCCTCGATCATCCGCGACCCCGAGACCTACGAGAAGTTCGAGCGCGTCATCCTCACCCACACCTGCCGCGAGGTCGGCGAGCTCGCCTACGGCCACCACCTCATCGAGCAGATCCGCGCCCATGAGTTCCTGCCCGAGATCGTCGGCGACAAGCTGACGCTGATCGCCACCACCACCCGCGAGCCCAGCCCGGCGATGGGCCGGATGACCGACTGGATCCGCGACGGGCGCCTCGCCGCCGCCACCGGCGCGCCGCTCGATCCCGCGACCGACCGGGTGATGATCTGCGGCTCGATGGCGATGCTGCAGGACCACAAGGCGATCTGCGAGGACCTCGGCTTCGTCGAGGGCTCGAACTCCGAGCCCGGCCAGTTCGTGATCGAGAAGGCCTTCGTCGACTGACGGGCCGCGCCGGCGTCGCTCGTTTCGCGACGGTCTGTGGCGCGGCGGGCGCCTTGTCGCGGCGCGGGGCCGGACCATGTCGCGTTGAAACGTCCGATCTTTCCAGGAGAGCTTCCCCGTGACCGCACCGATCCGCCACCCGATCGCCGCGCGCTGGCCGGCCGAACATCCCGACCGGCTGCAGCTCTATTCGTTCCCGACGCCGAACGGCATCAAGGTCTCGGCGATGCTCGAGGAGACCGGGCTGCCCTACGAGCCGCATCTGGTCCGGCTCCAGGGCGACGTGACCACGCCCGAGTTCCTGTCGCTCAACCCCAACAACAAGATCCCCGCGATCCTCGATCCCGACGGGCCGGGCGGCAAGCCGCTGGCGCTGTTCGAGAGCGGCGCGATCCTGATCTACCTCGCCGAGAAGACCGGGCGGTTCCTGCCCGCCGATCCGGCGGCGCGCTACGAGACCATCCAGTGGCTGATGTTCCAGATGGCCGGGGTCGGGCCGATGTTCGGGCAGCTCGGCTTCTTCCACAAGTTCGCCGGCCGCGAGATCCCGGACGAGCGCCCGCGCCGGCGCTACGCCGACGAGGCCACGCGCCTGCTGAACGTGCTCGACCGGCGGCTGGCGGGCCGCGACTGGATCATGGGCGACGACTACACCATCGCCGACATCGCGACCTGGCCGTGGATTCGCGCGCTCGATTTCTACGAGGCGCACGAGATCGTCGACTCCGCCCGCTTTCCCAACGTGCTCGCCTGGCGGGACCGCGCGCTGGCGCGGCCGGCCTCGCAGGCGGCGCTGAACATCCCCGACAAGAACGGCTGATAGGATCCTGAACGAAGGCATCGGGTCCGACGCCCGGCGCCAAGTGGACGGGCGCCGCGTTCCCGCCGATTTTGGCGTGTGACAAAATCGGCACGCGCCTGCCCGCCCTGGGCAGGCGCGTCACCGCGCCGCCG
>CAYTMB010000502.1:0-2268 GCA_964438465.1 uncultured Rhodovulum sp.
GGGTCGGCTGGCCCACCAGCAGCACGTCGGGGTCGCGCTCGATCTCGCGGGCGAGGACGATCTTCTGCTGGTTGCCGCCGGAGAAGCTGGCGGCCTTGAGCTCGCAGCTCGGCGGGCGGATGTCGAAGCGCTCGATCTTGCCGCGGGCGTCCACGCGCATGGCCTCGCCGTGGATCAGGCCGAAGCCGCGGCCAAACTCCGGCCGGTCGTGGTAGCCGAAGCAGGTGTTCTCCCAGGTCTGGTAGGGCATGATCAGGCCGCGGCGGTGGCGGTCCTCCGGGACGTGGCCGATGCCGACGTCGCGGCGCTCGTCGGCGTTGGTGGTGCGGGAGAGGTCGAGGGCCGCGCCCTTGAAGCGCACCTGGCCGGATGTGGCCGGCCGCATGCCGGCCAGCACCTCCAGCAGCTCCGACTGGCCGTTGCCGGCGACGCCGGCGATGCCGAGGATCTCGCCCTCTCGCACGTCGAGGCTGACCGACTTCAGCCGCTCCACGCCCTTGTCGTCGACGAGGCGCAGGTTGGCGACTTCGAGCAGCACCGGGCCGGGCTGGGCGGGGGTCTTCTCGACCCGGAGCAACACCCGGCGGCCGACCATCAGCTCGGCGAGCTCGGCCGGGCTGGTCTCGGCGGTGGCCAGGGTCTTCACCATCTCGCCGCGGCGCATGACGCTCACCTCGTCGGTGATCGCCATGATCTCGCGCAGCTTGTGGGTGATGAGGATGATGGTCTTGCCCTGCTCCTTGAGGTGGCCGAGGATGCGGAAGAGGTGGTCGGCCTCGGCCGGCGTCAGCACGCCGGTGGGCTCGTCGAGGATCAGGATGTCGCATTCGCGGTAGAGCGCCTTGAGGATCTCCACCCGCTGCTGCAGCCCCACCGAAAGCTCGCCCACCACCGCGTCGGGATCGACCTCCAGCTCGTATTCGCGCTCCAGCCGCGCCAGCTCGGCCCGCGCCTTGGCCAGCGCCGGCCGCAGGAGTGCTCCGTCCTCGGCGCCGAGGATGATGTTCTCGAGCACGGTGAAGGGCTCGACCAGCATGAAGTGCTGGTGGACCATGCCGATGCCGGCGCGGATGGCGGCGAGGCTGTCGGGGATCGGGGTCGGCGCCCCGTTCACCCGGATCTCGCCGGCGTCGGCGTGGTAGAAGCCGTAGAGGATCGACATCAGCGTCGACTTGCCGGCGCCGTTCTCGCCGACGATGCCGTGGATCGTGCCGCGGCGCACGGCGAGGTGGATGTCCTTGTTGGCCTGGACCGGTCCGAAGCTCTTGGAGACGCCCACGAGCTCGATCGCGAGATCCGCCCCGTCAGGGCGCGCGCCGGGCGAGGGGGCGCGGCCGGTCACGTCGGCCCCGCTCAGCTCACCGGACAGGCGCCGTCGGTGGAGTAGTCGTGGACCGCGATCTCGCCGGCGATGATCCGGTCGCGCGCGGCCTCGGCGGCGGCGATCATCTCGGGGGTCAGCAGCGCCTCGTTGTTCTCGTCGACGGCGTAGCCGACACCGTTTTCGGCAAGGCCCATCACGTTGATGCCGGTGGTCCATTCGCCGTTATGCGCGTCCATCATCGCGTCGTAGACCGCCTCGTCGACGCGCTTGAGCATCGAGGTCAGGATCTGGCCGGGATGGATGTAGTTCTGGTTGGAATCGACGCCGATCCCGAGGACGCCCGCGTCCGCCGCCGCCTGCAGCACGCCGACGCCGGTGCCGCCCGCGGCATGATAGACCACGTCGGCGCCGCGGTCGATCTGGCTCTTGGCCAGCTCGCCGCCCTTGACCGGGTCGTTCCAGGCGGCGCCGGTGGTGCCGGTCATGTTCTGGAACACCTCGGCGTCGGGGTTGGCGGCCTTGACGCCCTGGACGTAGCCGCAGGCGAACTTGCGGATCAGCGGAATGTCCATGCCGCCGACAAAGCCGACCTTGCCGGTCTCGGAGGCCATCGCGGCGAGCATGCCGACAAGGTAGGAGCCCTCGTGCTCGTTGAAGACCACCGAGCGCACGTTCGGCAGATCGACGACCATGTCGATGATGGCGAACCTGGTGTCGGGGAACTCGGCCGCGACCGTCTCCATGGCCGAGGCGTTGGAGAAGCCGGCCACCACCACCGGGTTGTGGCCCTGCTCGGCGAAGCGGCGCAGCGCCTGCTCGCGCTGGGCGTCGGACTGCAGCTCGAAATCGCGGTATTCGATGCCGGTCTCGGCCTTGAACCGCTCGGCGCCCTCGAAGGAGGCCTGGTTGAACGAGCGGTCGAACTTGCCGCCGAGGTCGAAGAT
>CAYTMB010000503.1:0-2246 GCA_964438465.1 uncultured Rhodovulum sp.
TGGCCCGGCGTCGACAGCGAGATCGCCAGTTCCTCCGCGTCCATGTCGGCGCCGAAGGGCTCGAACAGCGGCGTGGACAGGTACCGCTCGGAGGTGTCGGGCAACATGCACAGGATCACCGATCCCGGCGCCGACTTCGCCGCGACCTGCATCGCGACGGCGAAGGTGGCGCCGCCCGACACGCCGGTCAGGATGCCCTCCTTCGCCGCCAGCTCGCGCGCCCAGCGCATGCCCTCGGCGCCGGGGACCGGGATCAGCTCGTCGAAGTAGGCGCCGTCCAGCGCCTCCTGCAGCACCAGCGGGATGAAGTCCGGCGTCCAGCCCTGGATCGGATGCGGCTCGAAGGCGGGATGGCTGACCGAAGGGCCGCCGTCGGCGCTGCGCTCCTGGGCGAGGCCCGAGCCGACGAGCTGGGCGTTCGCCGGCTCCGACAGGACGATCTTCACCTCCGGCCGCTCCTTGCGCAGCACCCGCCCGACGCCGGCGACGGTGCCGCCGGTGCCGTAGCCGGTCACGAAGCAGTCGAGCCGCGCGCCGGCGAAGTCCGCGAGGATCTCGCGCGCGGTGGTGTTCGCGTGGATCTCGGCGTTGGCCGCGGTCTCGAACTGGCGCGCGAGGAACCAGCCGTTCTTCTCGGCCAGCTCCTTGGCCTTCAGATACATGCCGAGGCCCTTCTGGGCGCGCGGGGTCAGCACCACCTTGGCGCCGAGGAAGCGCATCATCTGGCGGCGCTCGACCGAGAAGCTGTCGGCCATGGTGATCACCAGCGGATAGCCCTTCGCGGCGCAGACCATCGCGAGGCCGATGCCGGTGTTGCCGCTGGTGGCCTCGACCACGGTCTGGCCGGGCTTCAGCGCGCCGCTGCGCTCGGCGTCCTCGATGATCGCCAGCGCCAGCCGGTCCTTGACCGATGCGGCCGGGTTGAAGAACTCGGCCTTGACGTAGATCGTCACGCCCTCGGGCGCGAGGCGGTTCACCCGCACGCAGGGCGTGTCGCCCACCGTGTCGAGGATGCTGTCGTAGACGCGGCCGCGTCCTTCGGTTCGGCGCGCCTGCTTGGCGTCGGTGTCCAGGCCCATTCTTTCCTCCATTCCATGTGCGCTTCGCCCTCTTTCGGCGGCGCGGTCCGGAACGGACCCTAACACGCCGGCGCGCGGTGGGCACGACAGAACAAAACGCCGACGCCGCGGCCGATTCCCCTCGGCGCAGCCGGCGGGCTTCAGGGCCGCGCCGGTCCGGGCCGTCGCCGCGCGCGAGCCGCCGGCGTCAGTCCCGCCACTCGGTCGCGGGAATGCCCTGGAGCGCCAGGATCGCGGTCAGGTCGGAATGGTCGAGCCGGGCGGCCGCCGCGGCGGCGAGCGCGGGCTTGGCGCGGTAGGCGACGCCGAGGCCGGCGGCGGCCACCATGTCGAGATCGTTCGCGCCGTCGCCGACCGCGACGGCGGCCTGCGGCCCGAAACCCTCGGACAGCGCCGTCAGCGCGGCGCGCTTGGCCGCCCGGCCGAGGATCGGGCGCGCGACGGCGCCGGTCAGCCGGCCGCCTTCGGCCAGCAGCCGGTTGGCCCGGTGGCGCGCGAAGCCAGCCGCCGCGGCGACGCGCTCGGTGAAGAAATCGAAGCCGCCGGAGATCAGCGCGGTGTCGGCGCCCAGCGCCGCCATCGTGCGCACCAGCGCGCGCGCGCCGGGATTGAGCCGCACGCGCTGGTCGTAGCAGTCCTGAAGCACCGCTTCGGGCAGGCCGGCGAGCAGCGCCACCCGCGCGTCGAGCGCCGCCTCGAAATCGAGCTCGCCGCGCATCGCGGCCTCGGTGATCGCGGCGACCTGCGGCTTCACCCCGGCGAAATCGGCCAGCTCGTCGATGCATTCGACGCCGATGATCGTCGAGTCCATGTCGGCGATCAGCAGCCGCTTGCGCCGGTTCTCGGCCCCGACCACGTTGGCGTCCAGGCGCGCGTCCCCGACCATCGCCGCAGGCGCGAACCCCTCGGGCAGCCCGCCGACGAAGCCGATCTCCAGCGCCGTCGCCGCCAGCCGCCGCGGCAGCGCCGCGCACATCCCCTCCGCCTGCAGCGCCGCCCGCGCGGCCGCGCCGGCCGCGTCCGCGACGCCTTCGGCGGCGGTCAGGACGAGGAAATGCCGCCGCCCCACCGCCGCGGGCTCAGCCGGCCGCGCGCTGCGCCTGTCGGCGTTCGTCGAGCGCCTCGGCCACCAGGAAGGCGAGCTCCAGCGACTGCGCCGCGTTCAGC
>CAYTMB010000504.1:0-2224 GCA_964438465.1 uncultured Rhodovulum sp.
GCCGGGCGCGGCGGCGTCGGCAGGGTCAGGACCGTCGGGCCGGCGGTCAGCCGGATCGCCCGGACGTTGCGCAGCTCGCGCTCGGACAGATAGGCCGCGCTCAGCAGCAGGCGAGTGCGTTCGGGGCCGACGATCTCGGGCGTCTCGGGCGGCACCGCGAGGAACGAGACGGTCATCACCCCCGACGCGTCGATCGCGCCCGCGTTCTCGGCCACCAGCGCCGCGTTGAAGAACCCCTGGGTCGGCGCGACGCCGGTCACGCGCAGGATCGCCCCGCCGTAGGCGCGCTCGAACACCGCTTCGCGCACCGGCACCGGCACCGCGTCGGGCAGGTCGCGCGGCGCGCGGGTGAACAGGCCGCTGAGCAGGCCGCTCTCCTGTTCGCGCACGGTTTCGGGGGCCGAGGGGTTGGGGTTGGGCTCGGACGCCGGCAGCCCGCCGAAGGAAAAGTTGCAGCCCGCCAGCAGGAGCGCCCCCGCCAGCGTCACGACCGCGTTCCGGAGGATGTCCCGACGTCTGCGCATCGCCTCCCGATAGCCGCAGAACGGCGGATTGGAAAGGCCGAAACCGAGGCGCGGCACTGGACCGGGCCGCGGGGAACGCCTATCTGCGGCGCGAACCGCGAGAGGATCCGCGCCGTGGCCACGCCCCGCTTCGAAGCGATCGCCGACGATTTCGCCTTCCTCGACGACTGGGAGGACCGCTATCGCTACGTCATCGAGCTCGGCCGCGCGATGCCGGCGTTCGAGGACGCGCTGCGGGTTCCCGCGACCAAGGTCGAGGGCTGCGCGAGCCAGGTCTGGATCGCGCCGGTGGTGACCGGGCGGGGGGCCGCGGCGCGGTTCGACTTCGCCGGCGACAGCGACGCGCTGATCGTGCGCGGGCTGATCGCCATCCTGCATGCGCTGTATTCCGGACTTGACCCCAGCGGGGTTCTCGGGGTCGATACGGCGTCGGAACTGGGCCGTCTCGGCCTCGACCAGCATCTGTCGGCGCAGCGCTCGAACGGCCTGCGCGCCATGGTGGCCCGCATCCGCGCGCTGGCCGCCACGACGCTGGAACAGGCGTGACGCCCGGCCGGGAACCAGGAAAGGAGGCCGCGATGTCTCATTCGCTCGCCAGGCTGCTCGCCGAGCGCGACTGGCTGCTGGCCGACGGCGCCACCGGCACCAACCTGTTCAACATGGGGCTGGAGGCCGGCGAGGCGCCGGAGCTGTGGAACGAGGCCGAGCCGGACAAGATCCGCGCGCTGTACCAGGGCGCGGTGGACGCCGGTTCGGATCTGTTCCTGACCAACACTTTCGGCGGCAACGCCAGCCGGCTGAAGCTGCACGGCGCCGAGGACCGGGTGTTCGAGCTGAACCGCATCGCCGCCGAGATCGGCCGCGAGGTCGCCGACCGGGCGGGCCGTCCGGTGGTCGTCGCCGGCTCGATGGGGCCGACCGGCGAGATCATGGCGCCGCTGGGGCCGCTGACCATCGAGAGCGCCGCCGAGATGTTCGAGGAGCAGGCCCGCGGCCTGATCGCCGGCGGCGCGGACGTGCTGTGGGTCGAGACGATCTCCGCCCCCGAGGAATACGAGGCGGCCGCGCTCGGCATCACCCGCGCCGGCGCGCCCTGGTGCGGCACGATGAGCTTCGACACCTCGGGGCGCACGATGATGGGGCTGACCTCGGCCGGGATGGTGGCGATGGTCGAGGCGCTGCCCTCGCCGCCGCTGGCCTTCGGCGCGAACTGCGGCGTGGGCGCGTCGGATCTGCTGCGCACCATCCTCGGCTTCGCCGCGGCCGGGCCGAGCCTGCCGATCATCGCCAAGGGCAACGCCGGCATCCCGAAGTTCTCCGACGGCCGGATCATCTACGACGGCACGCCCGAGCTGATGGCCGATTACGCGGTGCTGGCGCGCGACTGCGGCGCGCGGATCATCGGCGGCTGCTGCGGCACGGCGCCGGCGCACCTGCGGGCGATGCGCGCGGCGCTGGAGGCCGCGCCGCCGGGGCCGCGGCCCGATCTCGCCACCATCGAGGCGCGGCTCGGCGGGTTTTCCTCGGCGTCCGACGGGCTGGGCGGCGGCGCGCCGGCGGGCGCGGGGCGCGAGCGGCGACGGCGGCGGGGCTGAGCGCCGCGGGGTCCGGTGTGAGCCGGGATGCGGGTTCGAGCGCACGGTCGTCGCATTCGCTTCACCGATTTGTCCGTCGACAAATCGGTGCGCGCCTGCCTGCCC
>CAYTMB010000505.1:0-2220 GCA_964438465.1 uncultured Rhodovulum sp.
GTGTGACGCCGGCGCGGCTAGAACCGCGCCGTGACGCCGATGTAGAACCGCGTCTCGAGATCCGGGTCGGTGGTGTCGGTGGGGATCCCTTCGAGCTGGCGGGCGATCTCGGGGGTGACGGTCAGCCAGTCCCGCACGTCGAGCCGCAGGCCGAAGCCGGCGGAGGCCAGCGTCTCCCAGGCCGCGCCGTCGCGGTCGCCGTCGCGGTCGTAGGCCCGGCCATAGTCGCCGTAGGCGTAGAGCTCGGCCGCCTCGCCGAGGCCGCGCAGGGTTTCGCCGCCGACCTGCCGGCGCAGCTCGATCCGGCCGGCGTAGCCGCTGTCGCCGGTGGTGTTGCCCGGCGCATAGCCGCGGCCGATGGAGCCGTCGCCGAGCGAGAAGCGTTCGGAGTTCGGCGCGACGTCCGCCGCGTACTGGCCGATCCCCTCCAGCCACAGCGCCCAGGGGCCGGCGCCGAGGCGCTGCAGCCGCGCGAGCTCGACCGCGCCGAGGGTGAAGTCGGGCACGCCGGCGGTGACGCCGCCGCCGACGAAGCTGCCCGACGTGTCGAGCCCCTGGCGCAGCGTCGCCTTGGCCAGCGTCACCCCGCCGAAACGGTCGGCGCGGTCCCATTCCAGCCCCGCGTGCAGCACCAGCAGCCGGTCGGTCTCGGTGATCTCCTCGGCGCCGAAACCGGTGACGTTGTCGCTGTCCTGCCAGTCCAGCCCGATCGCGCCGAACAGGTTCTGCGCCCGGGTGCGGATGAACGGGACGCGGAGCCGCGCGCGCAGGTTGACCTCGTGGGTCGTCAGGGTCTGCGCGTCCGGGGCGCCGGATTTGGCGAGGTCGGGCTCGCCGTTGGCGTAGTCGGCTTCGAGCTCGACCATCGCGCCATCGAGCCAGCCGCCGGCGAGGCCGGGCAGGGGCGCCGCGAAGCCGCCTCGGACAAAGCCGAGCGAGCCGTCGAGCGCGCCGGCGCCGAGCAGGTTCAGCGCCTCGTTCAGGCCGAGCCGGTTGTACGCCGTCACGCCGGTGACGAAGGATCCGGGCCCGTAGAGCCGCGAGCCGCGGTTGTCGATCGCGCCGAACCCGGTCAGGGGGGCGGGGGTGATCTCGACCGTCAGGTCGGCGGCGGCGAAGGTGTCGGGCGAGGGCGCGATCGCGGTCTCGACCCCGCCGCCGAAGATGTCGCGCGACAACAGCACGCCGCGCTCGAGGGTGGCGATGCGCAGCGGGCGCTCGGCGGGGACCGGCGCGAACAGCTCCGCCGCGAGGGCGCGCTGGTTGCCGGCGCCGCCGGCGATCGCGACGCGGTCGACGAAGCCTTCGATCACCTCGATCACGACGACGCCGTCCGCGACGGTCTGCGCCGGCAGCGCCGCCTGCGACAGCACGAAGCCGCGGGCGCGGTAGGCGGCGCCGACCGCGGCGGCGAGGGCGTCGAGGGTGGCGAGCGAGACTTCGGTTCCGATCAGCTCGGCCCAGAGCGGCGCCAGCTCGCCGGGCGGGACGGCGGTCGCGCCCCTGATCGCGACGCCGCGCAGCACGAAGCCCGGCCCGTCGGAGGGCGCCGGGCGGAGCGCCGCCGGGGCCGGCTCGGGAGTTTCGACCTGCGGGGCGCGATCCGCCAGCTGCGGGCCGCCGGGCAGGAAGTCGGCGGGCGACTGCGCCCGCGCGGCGGGGGCGGCGGCGGCGGCGATCAGCGCGGCGGCGGCGAGGCGGGCGAGGCGGGCCATCAGCGGCTCCCTCCCTCGAAGGCGGTGGTCCAGAACGACTCCGGCGCGGAGCGGAGCGCGCAGCCGGTCTGCGGCGTCGCCGGCGCGATCGGGCCGCTGCAGCCGGCCGTCTCCGGCGCCTCGCCGCCGCCGGAGGCCGGGGTGAAGCCGCCGGTGTCGGCGCCGGCCGCGTCGGGCGGCGCGAGCTGGGCGATATCGCCGAGCGAGTAGGTCAGCGCGAAGGTGCTGTCGATGGCGGTCGGCGCCTCGGCCTTGGTGGTGCGGAACGCCGAATCGCCCGGCGTGTAGGGCGGCGCGCCGCGGCCAAAGATCGCGAAGCTCCGGTCGAGGCTGGCGATCTGCGGATCGCCGCCCGGGGTGGGCGCCGGCCGCACCAGGAGAAGGCCGTTCGCGTAGGTGATCGCGTAGTTGCCGCTGCTCAGCCCGGCGCCGCGGATGGCGTAGCCGCCGGCCGGGCTGTCGCGGGTGGCGTCGGTGCTCAGCGCCAGCCCGCCGTCCAGATCGC
>CAYTMB010000506.1:0-2218 GCA_964438465.1 uncultured Rhodovulum sp.
GCGTCGGCCTTGGCGAAATCGCCGAGCACATGGTTGCTCACCACCCGCTTGTCGCCGGGATGGCCGACGCCGATGCGCACCCGGACGAAGTCCGGGCCGATATGCCCGGCGATCGAGCGGATGCCGTTGTGCCCGGCGTGGCCGCCGCCGGTCTTGACCCGGACCTTGCCCGGGGCGAGGTCGATCTCGTCGTGCAGCACGATCACGTCCCTGGGCGTCATCTTGTGGAAGGCCATCGCCGCGCGCACGCTGTCGCCCGACAGGTTCATGAAGGTCTCGGGCTTCAGCAGCAGCGCCCTGGTCCCGCCGACCCGGCCCTCGGCGATCTGGCCCTGGAACTTGCCGCGCCAGGCCGGATAGCCATGCGCCGCGGCGATGGCGTCGAGCGCGAGATAGCCGACGTTGTGCCGGTTGCGCGCGTATCTGGCGCCGGGGTTGCCGAGGCCGACGATCAGCTTCACTGCCGTTCTCCCGAAACGGACGACGCGCCGCGGAGGCTCCGCGACGCGCCGGTTCTAGCACGAAGGCGGGCCGGGGTCAGGCCGCCTCGGTCTCGCCGTCCTCGTTGTCCGAGGACTTCAGGCCCGAGGGCGCCTGGATGTTCGCGATCACGAAGTCGCGGTCGGTGATGGTCGGCTTCGCGCCGGCCGGCAGCGCCACGTTCGAGATGTGCAGCGTGTCGCCGACCTGGGTGCCTTCGAGGTCGATCACCAGCTGCTCGGGGATGTCGCCGGCGGTCACCAGCAGCTCGACCTCGTGGCGCACCACGGTCAGCACGCCGCCGCGCTTGAGGCCCGGGGACTTGTCGGCGTTGATGAACTCGACCGGGATGAACAGGCTGATGCGGGACTTCTCGCTCAGCCGCAGGAAGTCGACATGCGTCGGCAGGTCCTTGACCACGTCGCGCTGCACGCCGCGGCAGATCACGCGGTTGTCCGCGCCGTCGACCTTGACGTTGAGCAGGGTCGACAGGAACTTGCCCGCCTTCAGCTGCTTCAGCAGGGTGTTGAACCTGACGTTGATCGGCTGCGGCGCCTCGCCGCCGCCGTAGATCACTCCGGGGACGAACCCCTCGCGGCGTGCGGTGCGGGCGGCCCCCTTGCCGACCCCTGCGCGCGCCACGGCCTCGAGAACCGGTGTCTCAGCCATGTGTGTGCTCCTAGCTTGCATGGTGCGGCCGCCTCCAAGGGTGTCGGGCCGCAGGGCGCGCCTATAGGCGATCCCGGCGCGGAAGGGAAGGGGCCTTGGCCGGAGCGACGGGCCCCGCGCCGCCGCGGGTCAGAAACGGTAGGTGACGCCGAACAGCGGGCCGTACAGGTCCAGGTCGAGCTTCACCTCGTCGTCGTAGTCGATCGACATGAACCGGACCCCGAGGTTGCCGGCGAAGCGGTCGTTGAAGGCGTAGTTGACGCCCGAATAGGCCTGCCAGCTGAAATTCGAGCCGACGTCGAAGCCGCCGATGTCGCCGAAGCCGTAGATCGACCAGCGCTCCGAGAGCGGATACCGCCCCTGGACGCCGACGATCGGATCGACCCAGTTGGCGTCGGCCCTGACGGTCCGGCGCGCCCGGTCGTCGAGCAGCGAGACCTTTATGTCCGCGCTGGCGTCGTAATAGCGCAGGCCGGCGTAGACGCCGACGTAGTTGTCGTCGTCGCCGGTCAGGCGGTAGGCCCCCGCCAGCGTGGCGAACCAGAGCGTGGTTCCGGCCGAGGCCTTGGCGGTGAAGGGCGCCTTCGCCTCGGCGTCGCTGTTCAGGTCGGCGTAGACCACGTCGAACAGCGCGCCCCAGCGGTCCCGGTGGAGCTGCCCGGTCACCATGAACGCGAGATCGAGCGCATCGAGCACGTCCTTGGCGTCGAGATCGACGACCGGCTTGCCGTCCCGGCCCTCCTGGCCGCCCTCGATGACGGGGAGCCAGCCGTAGACGGTGAAGCTCCCCTTCCACTCCTGCGCGGCGAGCGGCGTGGCGGCCGCGGCCATGAGCGCGGCGACGGCGATGGAGCGAACGGTCATCTCGGCGTCCCCCTGGTGCGGTCGGTGCATCCGCCCTTGGTGCATCTGTCCTCGCCGCATCGCCGGGCGTCAAGCTTCGCCGGCGGCGGCGACGCATTTGCCGAAGGCCTGCGGCGGATTCGCCGCAGCTGCGCGCGCCGCGCAGGCGCGCGACCGGGCCGCCGCGCATCGTCGCCGGCGGTCGCAAAAGGTTTCAATCTGGTTG
>CAYTMB010000507.1:0-2217 GCA_964438465.1 uncultured Rhodovulum sp.
TATTGCCCGGTGCGGACCCGGGTCCAGAGCCGGGTGATCATCCGGTCGGTGCGCGCGTCATGGGTGACGGTGGGGAACAGGTTGGCCTTCACCTCGTCGCTCGGATAGATCGCCGGGTCGCCCGAGATCTCCGGATCGACCAGCGCCAGCGCCGCGTCGTTGGCGTTGGCGTAATATACGGTGTTGGTGATCGCCGCGGTGATGTCGGGCTTCATGATGAAGTTGATGAAGGCGTGGGCGTTCTCGGGATGCGGCGCGTCCGCCGGGATCGCCAGCATGTCGAAGGACAGCAGCGCGCCCTCCTTCGGGATCGAATAGCCGATCTCGATGCCGTTGCCGACCTCGACCGCCCGGTCGGCGGCGATGAAGACGTCGCCGGAGAAGCCGACCGCCACGCAGATCTCGCCGTTGGCCAGATCCGAGATGTACTGCGACGAGTGGAAGTAGCGGATATGGGGCCGCACCGCCTCGATCAGCGCCGCCGCCTGCTCCATGTCCTCCTCGCTGTCCGAGGTCGGATCGAGCCCGAGATACGCCAGCGCGCTCGGCAGCATGTCCGACGAGCTGTCGAGGAACGCGATGCCGCAATCGGCGAGCTTCGCGGCGTTCTCCGGGTCGAACACCAGCGACCAGCTGTCGAGCGGGGCGTCGTCGCCCAGCCGCTCGGCGACCTTGGCCTTGTTGTAGCCGATGCCGGTGGTCAGCCACATGTAGATCACCGAATGGGCGTTGTCCTCGTCATAGGCGGCGGCCGCCTCCATCAGCGCCGGGTCCATGTTGGCGAGGTTCGGGAGCAGCGACTTGTCGAGCGGCAGGTAGACGTCCGCGGCGATCTGCCGGCGCAGGTAGCCCGAGGTCGGCACCACCACGTCGTAGCCCGACGAGCCCGCCAGCAGCTTGGCCTCCAGCGTCTCGTTGGCGTCGAACACGTCGTAGACGACCTTGATCCCGGTCTCGGCCTCGAATTTCGCGATGGTGTCGGGCGCGATATAGTCCGACCAGTTGAAGACGTTCACCACCTTCTCCTCCTGCGCGAAGGCGGGCGCCGCGAGGAGCGCGGCGAAGGCGGCGAAGGTGCAGAGCTTGTTCATCAGGGGAGCCTTTCGATGAGCGGGAGTTTTCAGGCGCCGAGGCGGTCGCGCAAGCCGTACCACCACGATCCGAGCACGGAATAGGGAACCCGGAAGCGCCGGCCGCCGGGAAAGGGAAGCCACGGCACCCTGGCGAAGGTGTCGAACCGGGTCAGGTCGCCGTCGACGGCCTGCGCGAGGATCCTGCCGAACAGGTGGCTGCCGACCACGCCGTGGCCGGAATAGCCGCAGGCGTAATAGGCGTTCGGCCCCAGCCGGCCCATCTGCGGCACCCGGCTGAACGACAGCGCGCAGTTGCCGGACCAGGCGTAGTCCACGGCGACCCCCTTCAGCTGCGGGAACACCTTCTCCAGATTGGGCAGGAGCTTCGCCTTGATGTCCGCCGGATCGGTCCCGCCGTAGACGGTGCCGCCGCCGAACAGCAATCGCCCGTCCGCCGACAGCCGGTAGTAGTCGAGGATATAGCGCAGATCCTCAACGCACATGTCCGTGGGCAGGATCTCGCGCGCCTTCGCGCCCAGCGGTTCGGTGGCGATCATCTGGGTCGAGAACGGCATCACCCGGTTCTCGAGTTCGGGGACCGCGTGCCCGAGATAGGCGTTGCCGGCGAGGATCAGCGTCTTCGGCCGCACCGCGCCTTGGGCGGTGCGCACGACCGGGGCGCCGCCGATCGCCTCGACGCCGGTCACCGCGCTCCCCTCGTGGATCACGCCGCCGAGGCTCTCCAGCGCCGCGGCCTGGCCGAGGGCGAGGTTCAGCGGATGCATGTGGCCGCCGGAATGGTCGATCATGCCGCCGAGATAGGCGTCGCTCGCGACATGCCGGCGCATGCCCGCGCGGTCGAGCATCTCGTGGTCGTCCATGCCGTGCCGCCGCCACAGCGCCCGCTTGGCCTCGAGCTCGCGGATCTGCTTCTCGGTGAAGGCGGCGAAGATGTTGCCGTCCTTGAGGTCGCAGGCGATGCCGTATTTCACGACCCGCTCGCGGATCAGCCGGCCGCCTTCCTGCAGCATCGTGCCGACGAAATCGGCGACGCCGCCGCCGTAGCGCGCCTCGATCCGGTCGAGCCCGGCGTTCAGCCCGTTGACGATCTGCCCGCCGTTGCGCCCCGAGGCGCCCCAGCCGA
>CAYTMB010000508.1:0-2205 GCA_964438465.1 uncultured Rhodovulum sp.
GGCCGAGGTCGACCATCACCACGTTGGGCCGGTAGATCGCCAGATGCCGGCTCGCCGCGTGCAGGCTGTCGGCGCGGCGCACCCGCGCCCCGCTCTCGGCGGCCATCAGCCGGATCGCCTCCGAGGCGCTGCGGCTGTCCTCGACCAGCAGGATCGTCACGGCGAACAGGCTCTGGCGGCGGTAGCCGGACGCCAGGCGGGTCTCGGTCTCGGTCGGCGTCGCGCTCATGGCCCGGAACTCCTTGCTGCGGGAACCCGGCGATCTGAGCCTGCTATCCCTAACAAGGGCTTAACCCCGGCCGGTTCAGGGGCCGCCCGCGAAGGCCAGCGCCGCATTGACCGCGAGCGCGAGCAGGACGGTGTTGTAGAAGAACGAGGCCGCCGAGTGGACCAGCACCGCCCGGCGCATCCGGGTCGAGCAGACCACGACGTCGGAGACCTGCGCCGCCATGCCGAGCACGAAGGAGAAGTACAGGAACTCGACGACGCCGGGCGTGGCGGTCCGGGGGAACTCGAGGCCGCTGCGGTCGGGCCCGTCCGCGCCGGGCGCGGCGCGGGCGTAGAACATCGTCGCATAGTGGAACGCGGCGAGGGTGTGCAGCATCGCCCAGCCGAGCGGCACGCTCGCCACCGCGAGCAGGGCCGGCAGGGTGTCGTTGGTGTCCGGGTGGTTGAGGACGACGAAGATCGCGCCGAGCGACAGCGCCAGGATCAGCAGCGCCAGGACGAAGATGGCGGCGAGCCCCTCGTCGCCGTCCTCGCCGCGCTTGCGCAACCGCTCCGGCGTGAGCCCCGCCGCATAGGCGGACATCAGCGCCAGATAGGCCACGAAGAACACGTCGCCGGCCAGCACCAGACGGACCGCGGGCGAATGGCCGCCGCTCGCGAAGAACGTCGCCACGCCGATCAGCGCCGCGGCGTAGAAGCGGACGTGGCGGTGGAAATGCATGGCGCGGGCGGCCTCCGGCGCCAGGGGGCGCCGCCGGAGGGCCCGGCGGCGCCCGGAGCGGGCGCGATCAGGCCGCGGCGGCGACCGCGCGGGCGGTGAGCACGCCGATCAGGTGGGCGCGGTATTCCGGCGTGCCGTGCAGGTCGCCGATCATGCCGTCGGCGCCGGCCTTCAGGCCCTTGACCGCTTCGGGGGCGAAGTCGCCGTCCAGCGCGGCCTCGGCCTCGGACCAGCGGAACACCCCGCCCTCGGAGGCGCCGGTCACCGCGACGCGCACGCCTTCGGCGTGCTGCGCCACGAACACGCCCACCAGCGCGAAGCGCGAGGCGGGCTGGACGAACTTCTGGTAGTTCGACCGCGCCGGGATCGGGAAGCGGACCTCGGTGATGATCTCGCCCGGCTCCAGCGCGGTGGTGAACATGCCCTGGAAGTAGTCGTCCGCGGCGATCTCGCGGGCGTTGGTGACGATGGTGGCGCCGGAGGCGAGAACCGCGGCCGGGTAGCAGGCCGAGGGGTCGTTGTTGGCGAGGCTGCCGCCCATCGTGCCGAGGTTGCGCACCGCCGGATCGCCGATGTGGCTGGCCATCCCGGCGAGGCCCGGATAGCGCGCCGCCGCCTCGCGCATGACGGTGGCGTGGGTGGCGCCGCCGCCGATGCAGAGCAGGCCGTCCTCGACGCGCACGCCCTTGATCTCCTCGATGCCGCGCAGGCTGACCAGCACCGAGGGGCTGGCGAGGCGCTGCTTCAGCGTCGGGATCAGGGTCTGGCCGCCGCCGAGCGCCTGGGCGTCCTCGGCGGCCAGCGCCGCGACGGCGTCGGCGACGGTGGCGGGTTTCACGAACTCGAATGCGTACATGTCTGGTCCTCCTGGGCGCCTCGGTCGGTCCCCGGCGCGGGCGGGGGACCGATCCGGGGCGGGGTTGTTAGCGCGCCGCCTCGATCGCCGCCCAGACCCGGGCCGGCGACATCGGCATGTCGATATGGTTGACCTTGTGGCCGCCCGATTGCAGCGCGTCGATCACCGCATTGACCAGCGCCGGCGGCGAGCCGATGGCGCCGGCCTCGCCGCAGCCCTTCACCCCCAGCGGGTTGTGCGCGCAGGGCGTGACGCAGGACGCGTCGACGATGAAGGACGGCAGGTCGTCGGCGCGCGGCATCGCGTAGTCCATGTAGGACCCGGTCTGCAGCTGGCCGTTGGCGTCGTAGACCGTGTTCTCCAGCAGCGCCTGGCCGATGCCCTGGGCGACGCCGCCGTG
>CAYTMB010000509.1:0-2185 GCA_964438465.1 uncultured Rhodovulum sp.
GGCGGAACTGGGTCAACAACTGGCGGCCGGCGCATATCCACTTCTCGGTGTTCGGGACCGGCTTCGCGCAGCGGCTGATCACCCAGATGTACTTCGAGGGCGACCCGCTGATCCCGCACTGCCCGATCCTCGCGGCGATCCCGGACAAGGACGCGCTCGACCGGCTGATCGCGCCGCTGGACCTCAACGCCTCGATCCCGCTCGACAGCCTCGCCTACAAGTTCGACATCGTGCTGCGCGGCAGCCGCTCGACGCTGTTCGAGAACCGCCTCGAAGGGAACTGAACCATGCCGCAGCCGCTGAGCTATCTCCGCGAGACCGCGTCGCAGACGGCGGGGCCGTATGTCCATATCGGCATGGCGCCCGGCGCGGCCGGGTTCCGGATCTTCGAGCGCGAGCTCGGGACCGACCTCGCCGGTCCGAACGCCGCGGGCGAGCGGATCCGGGTCGAGGGGGTCGTCCATGACGGCGCCGGGGCGCCGGTGAAGGACGTGCTGATCGAGATCTGGCAGGCGAACGCCGCCGGCGTCTATCCGCATCCGGCCGACCGGCGGTCGGGCGAGGTCGAGGAGGGCTTTCGCGGCTGGGCCCGGGTGATCTCGGACTTCGACAGCGGGCTCTGGGGGTTCGACACGGTGAAGCCCGGGGTGGTGACGGGCCGGAACGGCCGGCCGATGGCGCCGCATCTGAACCTCTGGATCGTCGCCCGCGGCATCAACATCGGGCTCAACACCCGGATGTATTTCGCGGACGAGGCCGAGGCGAACCGGGCCGACCCGGTGCTGAACCTGATCGAGCATGTCGAACGGCGCAAGACGCTGCTGGCGCAACGGGAGGAGCGGGACGGGGCGGTGGTCTACCGGTTCGACATCCGGCTGCAGGGCGACGGGGAGACGGTGTTCCTCGATGTCTGAGGCCGTCGGCTTCGGCCACCCGTGGCTCGCCGGCCTCGTCGGCGACGCCGAGGTCGCGGCGCTGCTCGGCCCGGAGGCTGAGGTCGCGGCGATGCTGCGCTTCGAGGTGGCGCTGGCGGCGGCCGAGGCGGAGGCCGGGCTGATCGAGCCGGCGGCGGCCATGGCGGTCGCGGCCGCCGCGCGCGGCTTTCGCGCCGACATGGGCGCGCTGGCCGGGAGCACGGCGCGCGACGGCGTGGCGGCGCCGGAGTTCGTGCGCCAGCTGCGGGCCGCGGTCGGGGAGCCGCACGGGGGAAAGGTCCATTTCGGGGCGACGAGCCAGGACGTGATCGACACGGCGCTGGTGCTGCGGCTCAAGGCGGCGCTGCCCGTCCTTGCGGCGCGGCTCGGCGCGGTGGTGGCGGCGCTCGACACGCTCGACGCGCGCTTCGGCGACCGTCCGCTGATGGGGCGGACGCGGATGCAGGCGGCGATCCCGATCACCGTCGGCGCCCGGATCGCGAGCTGGCGGGGGCCGCTGGCGCGGCAGGCCGGGCGTCTCGAGGCGCTGCTGCCGGAGATCCTCGTCGTTCAGTTCGGCGGCGCGGCCGGGACGCTGGAGAAGCTCGGCGGCAAGGCGGGTGCGGTGCGGGCGCTGCTGGCCGAGGCCCTCGGCATCGGCGACGCCGCCCAGTGGCACAGCCAGCGCGACCGGATCGCGGCGCTCGGCGGCTGGCTGGCGACGACGACCGGGGCGCTCGGCAAGCTCGGGCAGGACGTGGCGCTGATGGCCGAGGTCGGCGGCGAGATCGCGCTGGCCGGCGGCGGCGGCTCGTCGGCGATGCCGCACAAGGCGAATCCGGTCGGGGCGGAGGTGCTGGTGGCGCTGGCGCGGTTCAACGCCGCGCAGGCCGGCGGGCTGCAGCAGGCGATGGTGCACGAGCAGGAGCGGTCGGGGGCGGCCTGGACGCTGGAGTGGCTGCTGCTGCCGCCGATGCTGATCGCGACGGCGGCGGCGCTGCGGACCGCGCTGCAGGTCGCGTCGTCGATCGAGTCGATCGGGGCCGACGCCGGGTCCGGTTGAATCGTCTGGACAGCCAGTCCTGAACAGCCCATCCCGACGGCCTTCGTCCCTGATCGACAGGCCGCGGTCCGGGGTGCGATGGCGCAAAAACCGCCGGCTCGGGCGGGGGCGCGGCAAGTATCTGAAAAGGCGTCGTTTTCGGTGGCTGGAAAGCGGCTGGAAAGCGGCTGGAAACCGGCTTGCCACTTTTTCAGGATTCGGGAAGGCC
>CAYTMB010000510.1:0-2175 GCA_964438465.1 uncultured Rhodovulum sp.
TACCGGGCCGCGGACAAGGTCCTTCGGTCCGCGGCTGTGCGCCTGTCCGGCCGGACGGTCGTGAACCTCACCAACGGCACGCCCGAGGAGGCGCGCGCGATGGGGCGATGGCTCGAGGACCGGGGCGGCCGCTATGTCGACGGCGGGATCATGGCGATCCCGCCGATTATCGGCACCCGCGACGCCTTCATCCTCTACAGCGGCTCGCGCGAGGGGTTCGAGGCCCATCGCGGCGTGCTGGAGGTGCTCGGCGAGGCTCGGTTCCTCGGGCCGGATGCCGGTCTGGCTCATCGCCTCCACGTGCCGATCTTGGCTGCTGATTTTGGATTGGGGCACAAAGCATTGAGGCATCCGAGAAAAGACCGTTGACTTGATTCAATCGGCCATATATGTCCTTTTAAGCCGAACTATCGGCCAGATATGGATTATTGAAGTGGCCAGCCTCCCCGCCCTGAACGCCGTGCGGAAGCTCGGCGCAAATCTGCGCCGAGCCCGCCTGCTGCGCGGCATGTCGCTCGACGACCTGGCGGTTCGCTCGGAGGTCTCGGAGCGCACGCTCAGGCGCCTCGAGCAGGGCGATCCGGGGATCGGGATCGGCGCGCTGGCCAACGTGCTGGCAGCACTCGGCGACACAATCGCGCTCGGAGAGATCATGAGCTACGAGAAGGATCCGATCGGTCAGGCGAAGTCGCTCGAGCAGCTGCCGAAGCGGGGACGGACGGCCGGACGGCGGCCGGGACGGCGGCCGTCCGGATCGGCGCCAGACGTGGCGCTGGATGACACCGATCCCGATGGGGTGGCCTTCTGATGCAGGAGCGCAGGGAAGCCCGCGTCTGCCTCGGGGCCGCCCTGACACCCATCGGCCAGCTCCGCTTCACCCGCGACGGGGCGCGGCAGTTCTCGGAGTTCAGCTACGCCCCCGCGTGGGTCGATGACCGCCGCGCCTTCGCGCTGGTGCCGTGGATGCCGCTCGGCACGGCGCCGTTCTACGCCTCGTCGACCGACGGCGACGCGCGCGAGAGTCTGCCGGGACCGCTGCAGGACGTGACCCCGGATACCTGGGGACGGCGGCTGCTCGAGCGCGCCTATGGCAGCGGCATCTCCGAGTTCGATATACTGACCTTGTCGGACGACCTGACCCGGCAGGGCGCGCTGCGCTTCGTCGACCAGGAGAACCGGGTGATCGCCGGCCGAGCGGACGCAGTGCCGCGGCTGATCGATCTCGACGCCATCCGGCAGGTCGCGGCGCGCCACGAGGCGCGCGGCGCGATCGAACCGGCCGAGATCCGGGCACTCGCCGGTGCCGGCGGCTCGCTCGGCGGTGCGCGGCCGAAGGCGAATGTGCTGGACGGCGATACCCTATGGATCGCCAAGTTCACCTCGATCGAAGACGGCTACCCGGTCGAGCGCGTCGAAATCGCCACCCTCGATCTGGCGCGTCGCGCCGGCCTGCGTGTGCCCGCGCATCGCCTGTTGCTCGAGCGCACCGATCATCCGGTGGCGCTGATCCAGCGCTTCGACCGGCGCGGACCCGGCCGGGTTCCCTATCTGTCGGCGCGGACGGCACTGGGAAAGGCCGGCCAGGAGGCCGGCTCCTACACCGAGATCGCCGACTTCATCCGCGCCCACGGGCTGGATGCCGCGGCGGATCTCAGGGAGCTTTTCAGCCGCCTGGTCTTCACCATCCTGGTGTCGAACAAGGATGATCACCTCAAGAACCACGGCTTCCTCTACACCGGGCGCAACCGCTGGGCTCTATCGCCGCTCTTCGACGTCAATCCCCAGCACGACCGCGATCCGCGGCTCGAGACCGCAATCATGGAGGGCGAGCCCTTCGTCGCCTCAATCGACCTGGCGTTGGAGGCGGCGGAGTTCTTCGGGCTGGATCAGGAGGCCGCCCGCCGGCGGGTGCGCGAGTTGGCAGAGGTGGTTTCCGGACACTGGCGGGCCTGCTTCGCGGTCACTGGCGTTACTGGCGAGGAGGCGCGGCGCTACGCCGGCGCCTTCGAGCATGATGCGATGGATCGCGCCCTCGGGCTGGCGGATGCACTCGGTTCCTAAGGGCAGCCGCTTGGGGAACCCGTCACCTCGAGAACGCGGGGCCAGCTTGCGCTGGAGTTGGAAACCGCGGTGCGCGGTGAATGCCAAACGCTTCCGCATTTTTTCGTTGCACCC
>CAYTMB010000511.1:0-2173 GCA_964438465.1 uncultured Rhodovulum sp.
CGGCCTATTGCGGCGTGACGCCGGCGGCTTCGATGATCGGCTTCCACAGCGCGAGCTGGTCCGCGAGATAGGCCGCATGCGCCGCCGGGGTCGCCTCCTCGGCGGTCACCGGCGCGGTGCCAAGCTCGGCGAAGCGCGCGGCGACGTCGGGATTGGCCAGCGCCTGCTGCAGCGCCGCGGTCAGCTTGGCCACCACGTCCTCGGGCGTGCCGGCCGGCGCGTAGATGCCGTGCCAGACGCCGACCTGCATGTCCGGCAGCCCGCCCTCGATCGTGGTCGGCAGGTCGGGCAGCGCCGCGAGCCGCTCGGGGGTGGTCACCGCATAGGCCTTGACCTCGCCGCCGTTGATCTGGCCGGTGGTGTTGGTGGTCTGGTCGCACATCAGGTCGACCTGGCTGCCGAGGATGTCGGTCATCGCCGGCCCGGTGCCCTGGTACGGCACTTCGGTCAGCTCCACCCCGAGCGAGTTCATGAACAGCAGGCCGCACAGATGCGACGCGGCGCCGAGCCCGGCGTTGGCGAGCAGCACGGTGTCGGCGTTGGCGCGGGTGTAGTCGATCAGCTCGGCCAGCGTGTCCGGCTCGAAGTCCTTGCGCGCGATGATCGTCATCGGAACGTTGGTCACGAGGCCGACCGGCGCGAAGGAGGTCACCGGATCGTAGGGCAGCGTGGCGTAGAGCGCCGGCGCCGTGGACATGCCGATATGGTGCAGCAGCACGTTGTAGCCGTCCGGCGCCGCGTTCGCGACCTCGGTGGCGCCGAGCGTGCCGCCGGCGCCGGCCACGTTCTTCACGATGATCTCGCGGCCGAGCGAGGCGCCCATCTGTTCGCCGATGATGCGCGCCACCGTGTCGGTGGGGCCGCCGGCCGAGAACGGGACCACCATGGTGATCGGGCCGGTCGGATAGTCCTGCGCCATGGCGGCGCCGGCGATCATCGCGGCGGCGGCCATCCCGGCGAAGCCGGAAATCGCAAATCTGGACGCAAAGCTAGGCAATGTGAGGTCCTCCCATTTCAGTGGCGCCGGTTGCCCGCCCGAGCGGCGGGGTCCGATGTCGGATATGGCGGGAACCTTCGGCGACTCTCGCGCCGAGATCAAGGCATTGCGTCGCCCGGCTTACGCGGGGCGACGCCGGCGCCGGATCAGTCCTTGCGGAAGAACTTCTTTTCGCGCGGCTTGCCGTCCCAGCCGGGCTTGCCGCGCGGCTTGTCGTCGCGGGGCGGGCCGTCGCCGCGCGGGGCATAGGGCTTGCCGCCGCCCTCGCGGTCGCCGCGGTAAGGCCGCGGGCCGCTGTCGGACCGCGCCGGGCGATGGTCGTCCTCGCGGTGCTCCCATTTCTTCAGCAGCTTGGCGTTGAAGCTGTCGCGCCCGATCTTGCCCTCGTGGCACCAGACGCAGGCGACGGTCTCGCCGTCGACCGTCTCGACCGCCATGCGCATCGAGCCCGCGGTCAGGACCACCAGGTCCCCGATCTGCAGATTTTCCATAACGTAACGTGCTTTCCGTTCCGGGCCGCCCGATGCGGCCCTCCCCTCAGTGCCCGCCTCCTACGCCGATGTCGCCCGCGGAGCAAGACGCGCGGCGGCGCCCGGCGGCGGCCAGCGCCGCAGAGGCGTGCTCCGGGCACGGTTGTGCACGCGTGCACAGAAGCCTAATGGGCTGATATGGCTACGCTATTCGAGATGCGTTCACGCTTTCGAAACAGGTGTGAACGGGGCGCCGAAGGCCGGTCCGAGGCTGTTGCGGCGGTCGCTCAGAGCCCCGCGCCCAGCGCCTCGGCGACGGTGAAGATGTCCTTGTCGCCGCGCCCGCACATGTTCATCACCAGCAGCGTGTCGGGGGACAGCCCCGGCGCGATCTTGGTCACATGCGCCAGCGCGTGGGCCGGCTCCAGCGCCGGGATGATGCCCTCGGTCACGCAGCTGAGCTTGAACGCCTCCAGCGCCTCGGCGTCGGTGACGCTGACGTATTCGACGCGCTCCATGTCGTGCAGCCAGGCGTGCTCCGGGCCGATGCCGGGATAGTCGAGCCCGGCCGAGATCGAATGGCCCTCGAGGATCTGCCCGTCGGCGTCCTGCAGCAGATAGGTGCGGTTGCCGTGCAGCACCCCGGGCCGGCCGCCGGTCAGCGAGGCGGCGTGCTCGTTGCGCTCGTCGACGCCGTGGCCGCCGG
>CAYTMB010000512.1:0-2165 GCA_964438465.1 uncultured Rhodovulum sp.
ACCATCCGGTTGTGCTCGCGCACGAACAGCGCGTGCATCGACAGCAGCCCGACGTTCTCGTTGGCCCGGGTGTCGCCGGTGATCACGCCACTCCCGAACACCGGCGATCCGGAGGCGAAACCGATGGTGCCGTCGGCGCTCAGCTTGAGCTTGGCGCCGTCCGGTTGGAGCAGCGCCGCCAGCTTTTCCTTGCTGGAGCCGTAGATGTTCGAGCCGTCGATCAGCGAGGTTATGTTGTTGGCGTACTGTCGCGGATTCGCGGCGCTGCCGCCGGTGCCGGCGACGAACTCCGAGCGGTTGAAGCTCAGCGTGCTGCCCGGCGTGAACACCGGATCGTTGGCCGGAACCGTGATCGGCGCGGTGCCGAACGCGGGGCCGTTGGGGGTCTGCACGAGGTCGTGGTCGAGGAACTGGCCCCAGACCCACAGCATGTTGCTGGCGCCGGCCGCGCTGGGCTTGTCGATCAGCGCGCCGTTGCCGTCGAGCTGGTTGAAGACGATGTTCGAGATCGTGCGGACGTTCGGCCGGTCGGCGCCGGCGAGGGTCGAGCCGCCCGAAGCGAAGCTGTCGTCGGCGATACGGAACTGGATGGCGCCCGCGGCCCCGCCGCTGGCGCCGCCATTTTCGGGACGAGGCGAACCTGCAAAGGTTCTGGACGGATCCACAGCCATAACACTACTCCTGAATTTACAAGCCACTCCCGCTGCGTCGGATCGTCAGTCGTCGTCACTCGGGGCTCGATTGCTCTTCACTCTTTATTAATGTGGCGTCCGGGTGAAAAGCGGCAATGGCGCCGGGCGGGCAATGTGCCGCAGACATGCGCCCTTTTGGCGTCAGCGGGGCTTCGCCGGCCGGCCGGGCAGGGCGTGGGCCTGCAGCGCCTCCAGCGGCACATGCGCCAGCGTCGCGGCATGGGTGCTGGTCAGCGCCACCTTCGGCGCGGCGCCGGCCAGCCAGGCCTCCTTCCAGCGCTCGGCGCAGAGGCACCAGCGGTCGCCGGGCCGCAGGCCGGCGAAGCCGTATTCCGGCCGCGGCGTCGACAGGTCGTTGCCGCGGGCCTTTGAAAACGCAAGAAACTCCGCCGTCATCCGCACGCAGACCGTGTGCCGGCCCCGGTCCGCCGGCCCGGTGTTGCAGCAGCCGTCGCGGAAGAACCCGGTGACCGGATCGAACGCGCAGGGCTTCAGCGGCCCGCCCAGAACGTTCAGGCTCTCGTCCATCTGCGGCATGGTCAGTATCCCGTCATCTCCAGATAGCCGCGTCCCGCGTGGCTGCCGGTCACGCGGATCGGACCCTCCCAGTAGGGGAAGTTCCCCCCCATCCAGCTTTGCGCGTTCACCGGCGCCGTGTCCACCGCGAGCCCACGCGCCGGAACCGCCAATCGCCAGGCGATCGGCAGCCTGCGCCCCGCCACCTCGGCCCAGCCGGTCGGGGCCATCTCGATGTCGCCCGGCCCCAGCGCCTGCGTCGCGCCGTCCGCCGTCATCCAGCTTCCGAACGCGACGCCCGACCCGCCCGTCCCGCGCAGCCGGTAGGCCATCACCCGCGCGCCGTCGTCGAGATGCAGCGAGAACCAGTCCCAGCCGGACTGATCGGGGGCGAGCTGCTGGCTCGACCACTCGCGGTCGATCCAGGCGGTTCCATGCGCGGCGATCTCGGCGCCGTCGATCTCCAGCGTCCCCGACATCCGCAGGAACGGCTGGGAATAGTAGTACGACGCCTGACCCGCGGCGGACTTGAGGCTGAACCCGGCCTCGCCGTGCCGCACCAGCGGACCCTGCGCCGCGCCCTCGAGCGCAAAGGCGAAATCCGGGCCGCGCGCCGTCACCCGGATCGCGTCGAGCGGATCGCCCGAGGTCCCCGCGCCGGCCATCTCCCAGTCGTCGAGCCAGGCCGCGAAGGGCGCGGCGGTGACGCCGGCCTGCCCGACGCCGCCGCGCGCGAAGCGTTCCGCGCCGAACTGCCGCTCGGGCGTGGTCAGGGCGGCGTGGGCGATCCAGATCTGGTTGCTGTCCCAGCCCGGCCGCTCCGGACCCGGCGCCGTCGCCACCCGGAACAGCGTCCACTGCACGCCGTAGTCGCGCCCGTCGTCGCCGGTCAGCGCCGCGGTCAGGTACCACCATTCGATGCGGAACTCCGGATGCGGGCCGTGATCGCGCGGGAAC
>CAYTMB010000513.1:0-2162 GCA_964438465.1 uncultured Rhodovulum sp.
GGAGGAGGCGCACGACTACCGGTATTTCCCCGACCCCGACCTCCTGCCGCTCGAGATCGAGCAGGCCTGGGTGGACGCCATCGCGGCGGGCCTGCCCGAGCTGCCCGACGCGAAGAAGGCGCGCTTCGTGCTCGACTACGGCATGACCGAATACGACGCCGGCGTGCTGACCGCCGAGACCGCCTCGGCCGACTATTTCGAGGCGGTGGCCCGCGGCCGCGACGGCAAGCAGGCGGCGAACTGGGTGATCAACGAGCTGTTCGGCCGGCTGAACAAGGAGGGCCGCGCCATCGAGGACGGCCCCATCGGCCCCGGCCAGCTCGGCGGCCTGCTCGATCTGATCGGATCGGGCGAGATCTCGGGCAAGATCGCCAAGGACGTGTTCGAGATCCTCTGGACGGAGGGCGGCGATCCGGCCACCATCGTCGCCGAACGGGGACTGCGCCAGGTGACCGACATGGGCGCGATCGAGGCGGCGGTGGACGCGGTGATCGCGGCGAACCCCGAGAAGGTCGCGCAGGCGCTGGCCAAACCCTCGCTCGCCGGCTGGTTCGTCGGCCAGGTGATGAAGGCCACCGGCGGCAAGGCCAACCCCAAGGCCGTCGACGGCCTGGTCAAGGCGCGGCTGGGCATCGAATGACGCGGGAGATCGCGATGACGTTCTACGACTACAAGGTGACGCCGGCGCCGAAGCAGCTCAAGCGGATCAAGGGCATCTCCTCGACCGCCGAGCTGTTCGCCGCCACCCTGTCCGAGGCGATCAACCTCGCCGCGCGCGACGGCTGGGAATACGTCCGCGCCGAATCCCTGCCCGCGACCGAAGCGCGCGGCTGGTTCCGCCGCGGCGCCGAGGTGATCGAGACCGTGCTGGTGTTCCGCCGCCCGCGCGAGACGCTGGGGCCGCGGCTGGCCTCGGCGCGGGCCGAACCGGCGCCCGCCGTCGGCATCGAGGTCGAGCCGCGCGTCGCCGCCGTCGAGCGGCCGGCGACCGGCGGCCAGCCCACGGTCGCGCGGCGCGAACCCTGGATCGCCGAGACGGCCGAGGCCGCGACCCCGTTGCGCGGCGCGCCGCGGCTCGGACCCGCCGACCAGCTCTGATCCCGCGGGCGGCCTTGCGCGCGGCCTTCCCGCCACCCACATCGGGGTGGCGGATCAAGCCGCCGATCCGCCCGACAGCTCCAGCGCCAGCGCGTGCACGCCGCCCTGCAACTCGTCGCGCAGCGCCGAATGCACGGCCCGCGAGCGCTCCACCCGGCTCAGCCGGTCGAAGGCGGGGGTGCGCAGCACCACGCGGAAATGCGTCTGGCCACCTTCGCGCCAGCCGCCGTGGCCGCGATGCTGCTCGCTCTCGTCGATAACGTCGAGATACTCCGGCGTGAAGGCCGCCGTCAGCTTCCTCCGGATCGCCGCGCCCAGGTCGGTCTGCGTCACGCTCATGCCCCTCAACCGCCGACAGGTCTTGGCCCGCCCGTCAAAAACTTTAGACTGTTGGCCCCCGAGTCGCCCAGCCGAAAGGATCGGCCCGATCATGCGCCGCCCCTCGCCGTTCAACTTCGACATTTCGGCCAGCGCCGACAAGAAACGCCGCGCCCGCGGCCGCGGCGCTTCCGGCGGCGTCGAGACCGGTCGGATCTGCGACAAGCCGGGCTGCGAGCGGCCGGCGAAGTTCCGCGCGCCGAAATCGCCCGACCATCTCGACTCGTTCTTCTGGTTCTGCATGGACCATGTCCGCGAGTACAATCTGCGGTGGAATTTCTTCGTCGATCAGTCGGACGCCGCGCTGGAGCGCCAGTTCGCCGCCGACCGGGTGTGGGAGCGCCCGACCCGGCCGTTCAGCGAAAGCGTCGGCGACCGCGGCGAGCGGCCGCACGCCGAGGGCCGCGCCTGGCAGCGGTTCGGCTTCGACGATCCGTTGTCGGTGCTCGGCGACAAGGCCACGCTCAATCCGGGCGGCGAGCGCGGCGGCGCGCGCGCCCAGCGCCGGCTGCCGCCGACCGAGCGCAAGGCGCTCGAGATCCTCGACGCGGCCGACACCCAGTCCAAGACCGAGATCCGCAAGATCTACAAGGCGCTGGTCAAGGACCTCCACCCCGACATGAACGGCGGCAAGCGCGACGACGAGGCCCGGCTGACCGAAGTCGTCTGGGCCTGGGAGCAGATCA
>CAYTMB010000514.1:0-2158 GCA_964438465.1 uncultured Rhodovulum sp.
GTGTCGCGCCACGGCTGCGCCCCGGCCTATCCGTCCTGGGACGAGCTGCGGTTCTTCCTCGAGCGCGGCGTGAAGACCCCGGCGCTGCGCCACGACCGGGAGCTGGAGCAGGTGCACTGGGCGACCAACCGCATCGGCGACTGGCCGGCGATGCGGGTGTTCGCCTTCGACCACCGGATGCAGTTTGAGGCGATGGAGGGCGCGACGCCGGCGCGCATCGGGGCGTTCAAGCTGCTGTGCCTCGAAGCCGCGCTCGGCGTCGCGGAGGGCCAGCCGGGGCACGGCGTCCTCTGCGACGACCGCCTCGGGCGCGCGGCGCTGCACGCCGCCGCCGGGACCGGGCTGTGGATCGGCCGTCCGGTCGAGGCGCCCGGCTCGCGCCCGCTGCGGCTGGAGCCGGAGCTGGGCCGGGCCTGGGGCGCCAGCCTCGCCGAATGGCCGCGCGCGCATGTGGTGAAGGCGCTGGCCTTCGCGCATCCCGACGACGACGCCGCGATGTGGGCCGACCAGATCGGGACGGTGGCCCGCCTCGCCGAGGCGGCGCGCAGGAACGATCTGGAGTTCCTGCTGGAGGTCATCCCCTCCCGGGTCGGCGTCGTCGGGGACACGACCACCGCCCGGGTGATCCAGCGGTTCTACGACGCCGGCGTGTTCCCCGACTGGTGGAAGGTCGAGCCGATGACCTCGGAGCGCGCCTGGGCCGAGACCGTCGCCGCCATCGAGCGCAACGACCCGCGCACCCGCGGGATCGTCGTGCTCGGGCTCGACGCGCCGCAGGAGGCGCTGGCCGCGAGTTTCCGCCGCGCCGCGCGGTTTGCGCTGGTCAAGGGGTTCGCGGTCGGGCGCACCATCTTCGGCGACGCCGCGCGGGCCTGGCTCGGCGGCGCGATCACCGACGCCGAGGCGGTGACGGAGATGACCGAACGCTACCGCGACCTCTGCGCCGTCTGGGACGAGGCCCGCGCCGCCGCCTTTCCCGCAGACACCGAAGATCGGACGACACGATGATCCTCTACGGCACGAATCCCATCGCCTGGTCGAACGACGACGACCAGACCCTCGGCGCGGACATCCCGCTGGAGCAATGCCTGTCGGAAGCCGGCGAGATCGGTTTCGACGGCATCGAGAAGGGCCACAAGATGCCCGACGACGGCCCGGCGCTGAAGGCGGCGCTCGGGGCCTACGGGCTGCGCTTCGTCGGCGGCTGGTATTCGACCAACCTGCTGACGCGCTCGGTCGAGGCCGAGAAGGCGGCCTGCCGGGTGCATCTCGACATGGTGCGGCAGGGCGGCGGCACGGTGTTCATCATCGCCGAGACCTCGAACGCGATCCACGGAGCGGACGGGACGCCGCTCGCCGAGACGCCGGTGCTGACGCCGGACGAGATGAAGCGGTTCGGCGCCGCGGTGGAGGAATTCGCCGGGTTCATCGCCGCCGAGGGGCTGCCGCTGGTCTATCACCATCACATGGGCACCGTGGTCGAGACCGGGGCCGAGATCGACGCCTTCATGGCCGCGACCGGCCCCGCGACCGGGCTGCTGCTCGACACCGGCCATGCGTTCTTCGCCGGCGCGGACCCGGTGGCGCTGGCGCGGCGCTACATCGGCCGGGTCGGGCATATCCACTGCAAGAACGTGCGCCCCGCCGTCATGGCGCGGGTCCGCGCCGAGCGGCTGTCGTTCCTGCAGGGAGTGCGCGCCGGGGTGTTCACCGTGCCGGGCGATCCGGAGGGCGGGGTCGATTTCCCGCCGGTGCTGCGGGTGGCGGCCGGGCACGGCTACCAGGGCTGGCTGGTCATCGAGGCGGAGCAGGACCCGGCGGTGCGCAATCCGCGCCGGTATCAGGCGATGGGACTGACGGCGCTGAAGGCGTTCGCCCGCGAAGCCGGGCTGGACCGCGGCTGAAGGGGGGCGGGCGACGGCGGAGCTGCTGCGGCCGGCCGGGCCGACCGGCGAGGTCCATGACGTGACGCCGGGCGGCGGCGGCTGATCCGGGAGGATGCGTCGAGAGGCGCGCCCAAGGCGGCTTGGGCACGCGTGCCCAAGCCGGCATTACGTTGATATCAAATGATAATCCGCGTCGCGTTTACGAAATGTCAGGGATTGTCACACGGGCTCCGGCTGATCGCCTCGGACCCGGATGCGGCCGGAGCGCGCGG
>CAYTMB010000515.1:0-2147 GCA_964438465.1 uncultured Rhodovulum sp.
CCCCATGAAAAAAGCACTCTGCATCACCAAGCAGGATCTGGACATCAACTTCGCCTCGACCGACATTCAACCCGTGCCGGACGGCTTCTTCGACCTGCCGGCGCGCCTGATCGATCGCGGGGCGTGCGAGACCGATGAATCGCTGCTCCAGGTCATCCCCTACATCGTGCTGCGCGACACAGACGGCAGCATCTTCTGCTACGAGCGCGGCGGCGGTGGCGGCGAGTCGCGGCTGCATGCCAAGCTGTCCGTCGGGCTGGGCGGGCATGTCGACATCCAGCCCGGCGAGGGCGACATGCACACCGCGCTGCGCTTCGAGGCCGAGCGCGAGCTGCGCGAGGAGGTCGGCTTCAGCATCGACATCGAGCACTTCCACGGCCTGGTCTACACCGGAGCGCTGGACACGCCGGTGGACAAGGTGCACCTGGGCCTGGTGACGAGTGTCACCGTGAGCGGCTTCACCGAGGTCGAGCCCGAGCCCGGCAGCATCGAGAACGGGCGCTGGCTGACGCTGAACGAGCTGCTGGCCCCCTACTTCTACGATCGCCTCGAGCCCTGGAGCCAGGCGGTCGCCCGGCGCCTCAAGCGCAAGCTCAGCGAGAGCCTGGGCGACACGCTGCGGATCGTCGGCACCCTGCTGCAGGAGGTGCATATCGAAAGCCACACCGGCGCCACCTCGATGGCGGCGCAGGAGATGGCCAACATCCTGCGCGGCATCGGCACCAACCTGTCCGTCGGCCACGCCGTGGCCAGCGTCTACGACGACGACACCGTCCTCGACGAACTCAGCAGGGGCTTCGTCGCGCTGGAGGCGTGCGCGTTCGACATGGGCCGCGGCTGATGCGCGCCGACACCTGGAGCATGCACCTGCCCGGCTCGCTGCCGAAGATGCGCGCCAAGCGCGACTGCGGCAAGTGCGGCCGGACGGCCGAGCTGCACGGCGGCATCCAGCTGTCGCCGACGCGCTGGCACTGCGCTGCCTGCTGGCGCCAGCGCGTGCTGGCCGCCAAGCCCCGATCCTGATTTTTTTTCGGGATCGTGACAAACAAACAGTTGATAAACTAGAACAAACTGTTGTACACTGTGAACCAGCCCACCCCATGTTGCGGTGGTCATGTGGAGAGCCCATACGTGAGCACAGCACAAGGTGTTTTGAGAGACCTCTCCGAGTCGATCTCGGAGATGGTGGAGATGGCCCGCAGGGTCAAGGGTGAGCAGTTCGTCACGGTCGCGACCGCGATCTTCGAGTGCATGCAGGTCGGGGTCGCCGTCGGCCATATCGGCGCGCATGTGGCCGCCGCCGGCATCGACATCGACGCGCCGGTCCAGACCGTGCGCTTCGTCGCCAGCTCGGCCGCGGCGCGCATCTCCTCGCTGCTGTCGGACAGCGATGCCGACGAGGCGATCACTCTGGCGCATCGCATGCTCGAGCGGCGCGAACGCACCGAGCGCGACCTGGCCGGCGCGGCGCGGCGCAGCGAGGGCTGATATGGCGCAGCAGATCATCTCGCGCGAGGCCTGGGCGCAGCGCTACACGGAGCGCCTGGCCGAGGCCGGCATCAGCCGCCCCTACGCGATGGCGGCGGCGCAGGTCGCCGTCGAGCATGCCGGCGACTGGCTGACGCCGGAAGACGCCGCGGTCGAGGAACTGAGCTACTGGGTGGAAGAGGCATGAGCAACACCGACACGACGCACAAGTGCTACAGCCGCGACGACGAAACGTACAGCTTCCGCACGCTCGGCGAGCTGCTCGACGACATGGCCTGCAACGACGAACTCGAGGTGGGCGCCACCTACTACGAGGCCGACTGCGAGCCGGTCAAGCCGGCGCTGTTCGACTATCGCATCGAGTCGCTGCTCGAGGAACTGGACGACGACCTGTTCGAGGAAGTCGGCGAGGTCGCGGACTGCGACTTCAGCTCGGTCTCCGACGAGGCCAAGGAAGAACTGTGCGCGCTGATGCGCGCCTGGATCGAGAAGCACGTCAACGTCGCCAACTACTGGCGCATCACCGGCAAGCCGCGCGAGTGCGTGGTGACCGCCGAGGACGTGGCGGGGTACGCGCCATGAACGGCGGGCGCGCGCTCATGTGGGCCGTCTTCGCCGCCGTGGTGCTGTGCGTGCTGTACGGCTGCGGGGCGGCATGA
>CAYTMB010000516.1:0-2129 GCA_964438465.1 uncultured Rhodovulum sp.
CGCGAAGAAGATCAGGGCGACGAAGCCGTAGACCCGGAACGGCTCGAAGGTGGCGTTGTTGATCGCGTTGGCGGTGCGCAGCAGCTCGGGGAAGCCGATGATCGAGGCCAGCGCCGTGCTCTTGATCAGCTGGACGAGGAAGCCGACCATCGGGGCGCGGGTGATGCGGAAGGCCTGCGGCAGGATGACGAGGCGCAGCTCCTGCACCGGCGAGAGGCCGAGGCTGGCGCCGGCGTCCCACTGGCCCTGCGGCATGGCGTCGACGCCGCTGCGCCAGATCTCGGCGAGATAGGCGCTGGCGAAGAAGGTGAGGCCGAGCGAGGCGGCGGTCCAGGCGTCGATGCGCAGGCCGAGCATCGGCAGGCCGAAGAACATCAGGAACAGCTGCAGCAGCAGCGGCGTGCCCTGGAACAGCGCGATGTAGCCCTTGGCGAAGTTGCGCAGCGGCGGGCGTTTCGAGATGCGCAGGGTGAGGATCAGCAGTCCGACCGTCGCGCCGCCGGCGAAGGCGACGAGCGAGAGCAGCAGGGTCCAGCGCGCCGCGAACAGCAGGTTGCGCAGGATGTCCCAGATCGTGAACTCGATCATGCGCCGTCCACCGCGAGCGTGCGCCGGCCGATCCAGAACAGCAGGCGGCGCAGGCCGATCGACAGGGCGAGATAGACCAGCGTCACGACGAAATAGGTCTCGAAGGCGCGGAAGGTGCGGGCCTGGATCATGTCGGCCTCGAAGGTCAGCTCGGGCACCGCGATCTGCGAGACCACGGCGCTTTCGAGCATCATGATGATGATCTGGCTGGTCAGCGCCGGATAGATCACCTTGAGCGCCTGCGGCAGCACGACCTTGACGAAGACCTGCGCCGGGCGCAGCCCGAGCGCGCGCGCGGCCTCGCGCTGGCCCGGGGGCACGGCGTCGAGGCCGGCGCCGACGATCTCGGTGGTGTAGGCGGCCATGTTGAGGGTCATGGCGAGGATCGCCGCGGTCAGCGGGTCGAGGCGGATGCCGATGGCGGGCAGGCCGAAGTAGATGAAGAACAGCTGGACGAGGAACGGCGTGTTGCGGATCAGCTCGACGTAGCCGGTGACGACCGCGCCGAGCCAGCGGACGCCGCTGCGCTGGCCGGCGGCGGCGGCGACGCTGATGATCGTGCCGAGCACCGTGGTGACGGCGATCAGCGTCAGCGTCATCGCGGCGCCGCTGAGGATGGCCCCGGCGGCGGCGGGAAGCCAGCCGAACGCCGGGGCGGCGTCCATGCGGTCAGTCCTGCAGGTTGGCCGGGTCCAGCGGGGTCTTGAGCCAGGTCTCGGAGGCGGCGTTGAGGCGGCCGTCGGCGAGCATGGCGGCGACGGCGGCGTCGACCGCCGCCTTGAGGGCGGGTTCGTCCTTGGCGAGCGCGATATGCGACGGCGAGGTCAGCAGCTGGAACTTCTGCTCGGGCGCGAGGCCCTCCTGGCGGGCGAGCACCTGGGCGCCGACGTCGTTGCCGACCACCATCAGCTCGGTCTGGCCGGAGATGAAGGCCTGGATCACCGCGCTGTAGTTGTCGAAACGCTTGATGTCGGCGGTGGTCCCCGCCGCTTCGGTGAGCGAGGTGTCCTCGAGCGTGCCGCGGTTCACCGCGATCGACTTGCCGGCGAGGTCGTCGGGGCCGGCGACGGCGGTCGCGGCCGGGCCGATCACCGCGATGTAGTAGGGGGCGTAGGCGGCGGCGTAGTCGATGACCTGGGCGCGTTCGTCGCTGTAGCCGACGCTCATCAGGATGTCGACGCGGCCGTCGTCGAGATAGGGGATGCGGTTCTGGCCGGTGACCTCGACGAGGTTGAGCGAGACCCCGAGGCCGTCGGCGATGGCCGCGGCCACCTCGACGTCGTAGCCCTGCAGCGTCAGGTCGGCGCTGGCCGAGGAGAACGGCGGGAAGTCGGCGAAGACGCCGACGTTGATGGCGCCGGCGGCCTTGATGTCGTCGAGCGCGTCGGCGCTCGCGGGCGCCGGGGTCAGCGTCGCGGCCCCCAGCAGCAGGAGCGCGGTCAGGGTCTGGGCGATGGGGCGCGGCATGGGGATGTCCTCTGGAGGGGTGCGGGGACGGCGAAGGGCTGATCGGCGCGGGGCGCCGCCGCAGGGAGTCGCAC
>CAYTMB010000517.1:0-2127 GCA_964438465.1 uncultured Rhodovulum sp.
CCGGCACCCCGGCGGCGGACAGGCCCTCGGCGAGGATCTGCAGGGTGACGGTCTTGCCGGTGCCGGTGGCGCCGGTGATCAGCCCGTGGCGGTTGGCGTAGCGCAGCAGCATCTCGCGCGGCTCGCGATAGCCCTCCCCGCCGCCGCCCACGAAGATCCTGTCGCTCGTCATCGCGCCCCCGTTCGGTGAAGTTCCGGATTGTTCTCACCGGATATTAACCGAGGATCCCTAGAGTGCAATCACGTCCCGCCGGGTGCGGTTCGGGGCGGGCGACTTCCTCCCCTGTTGGACTGGCCGCGGAGCCCGCTCCGCGGCCGTTTTTCCATTCACGATTGTGACAGCACGACTTGCACGCTGCACTTGACCCGAATTCTCATCCGACGTAGCTTCGCGGCACAAGGCTCGGCCCAGTCCGACAGGGAAATCGCAAAAGCGGGGAAAAGGACGCCTGACGGCGTCCTTTTCACTTGTTTGGCGCCTCGGACGCCCAGGGCCACACCGACGTTGACAGGCCGTCGCAACAGTGACAAGTGCGGCTCTCGACAATCGAGGGGCGACACGAGCAGATCATGCATCCCAACCGGTATACCTTATCCGCACTGACCGCCCTCGGGCTCGCCCTCGCGGCGCCGCTGGCCGCGCAGGACACCACTGCGCCCGCAGCCGAGGCGGCCCCGGCCGCGCCCGAAGCCCCCGCAGCCGCGACGCCGGACCCGGCGCCCGACGCCGCGCCGGCGCCGGACGCGGATGCCGTCCCCGACGCCGCCCCGGCGGCGCCGGCGCAGCCCGAGATCAGCGTCACCACGCATGGCGACTGGGAGGTCGGCTGCCTCGCCGGCACGACCAACTGCGAGATGCAGCAGGTCGCCGCCGACCCCGAGGGCAACCCCGTCCTGCTGGTGCGCGTCATCAAGCTGCCGGCCGGCTCCGACGCGCCGGCGCTCGCGATCTTCAACACCCCGCTCGGCACGCTGCTGCCGCCGGGCCTCGGCTTCCAGGTCGACACCGGCCCGACGGCCAGCCTGCCCTTCGAATGGTGCGTGCAGGAAGGCTGCATCGTGCGGCTCGGGATGCGCGAGCCCGACATCACCGCGCTCAAGCGCGGGCGCGGCGTGAAGCTGACGGTGATCTCGATCGCCGACGCGCAGGACCCGGTCGAACTCAGCCTCTCGCTGGCGGGCTTCACCGCGGCCTACGACTCGCTGACGGCCCCCGCCGGCCCCGCCGCGCCGGCCAACCCCGAACCGCAGCAGTAGCGGGCCTCAGGCGGACGCGGTCAGAACGATGACCGCGTTCAGCCCGCCGAACGCAAACGCGTTCGACATCGCCGCGCGCATCTTCGCCTGCCGCGCGACGTTCGGCACCACGTCGAGATCGCATTCCGGATCGCGCTCGCGGTAGTTGATCGTCGGCGCGATCACGCCCTCGTCCAGCGCCATCAGGCAGGCGATCAGCTCCACCGCCCCGGTCCCGCCGATCAGATGCCCGTGCATCGACTTGGTCGACGAGATCATCAGCCCGTCCGCCGCCGGCCCGAACGCCTGCCGCACCGCGGCGCATTCGGTCCGGTCGTTCGCAGTCGTGCCGGTGCCATGCGCGTTGATGTAGCCGATGTCCTCGGGGTTCAGGCCCGCGTCGCGCAACGCCCCGCGCATCGCGCGCACCGCCCCGGCCTGGTTCGGCATGACGATGTCCGAGGCGTCCGAGGTCATCGCGAACCCCGACACCTCCGCGAGGATCGAGGCGCCGCGCGCCAGCGCATGCTCGCGCTCCTCGAACACGAACACCGCCGCGCCCTCGCCCTGGACCATGCCGTTGCGGGTGGCGCAGAACGGCCGGCAGCCGTCCTTGGACATCACCCGCAGGCCCTCCCAGGCCTTGATCCCGCCAAAGCACAGCATCGACTCGGACCCGCCGGTCAGCACCACCTTGGCCTGCCCGGCCCGGATCAGGTTCAGCGCCTGTCCCATCGCGTGGTTGGACGAGGCGCAGGCCGTCGCCACGGTGTAGGTCGGCCCCTGCAGCTTGTGCGCCATCGAGACATGGCTCGCCGCGGCGTTGTTCATCAGCCGCGGCACCACGAAGGGATGCACGCGGTTCTTGCCCTCCTCGTAGACCTGCCGGTA
>CAYTMB010000518.1:0-2125 GCA_964438465.1 uncultured Rhodovulum sp.
ATCCGCCGCCCGCGGATGGCGAGCATCTGCGCCTCCGGGGCCCGGGTGATGTCGCGCCCCTCCAGCAGCACGGCGCCGCCGGTCACCTGCAGCTTCGAGGACGGCATCAGGCCGATGGCGGTGCGGCAGAGCAGGCTCTTGCCCGAGCCGCTCTCGCCGACGAGGCCGAGGATCTCGCCGCGGCGGATCTCGAGGCTGACGCCGTGCAGGAGGGCGCGCTCCTCGGCGCCGTCGCGCCAGGCGACCGACAGGTCGCGGATCGCGAGCAGCGCGGTCATTCGTGCACCCCGAGCAGGTCGCCGAGCGCGTCGCCGAGCAGCGAGAAGCCGAAGGCGAGGGTGACGATGGCGAGGCCGGGGAACAGCGTCATCCACCAGGCCTGGGCGATGAAGCCCTGGCCCTCGGCGACCATCACGCCCCATTCGGCGGTGGGCGGCTGCACGCCGAGGCCGAGGTAGCTGATCGAGGCGCCGTTCAGCAGCACCAGCACGGCGTCGGACATCACGAACACCAGCGAGCCGGCCAGCGCGTTCGGGAGCAGGTGGCGGAACATGATCCGGCTGCGGGAGAAGCCGAGGCTCGAGGCCGCCACGGCGAAGTCGAGGGTCTTGAGCACGAGGATCTGCGCCCGGATCAGCCGGGCGTAGCTGACCCAGCCGACGATGGCCATCGCGATGAAGAAGCTGCCGAGGCCGGGGCCGAGGATGGCGATGATCGACAGCATCAGCACCAGGAAGGGAAAGGCGAGGATCACGTCGATCACCCGCATCAGGATCGCGTCGACGACGCCGCCGAAGAAACCCGCCACGGTGCCGATCACGGTGCCGATCAGGAACGGGAACAGCACGCCGACCACCGCGATCATCAGGTCGATGCGCGCGCCCCAGATCACCCGCGACAGCACGTCGCGGCCGAAGTTGTCGGTGCCGAAGGGATGCGCGAGGGACGGCGGCAGCAGCCGCGCCTGCGGGTCCTGCAGGATCGGGTCGTAGGGCGCGACGATCTGGGCGAACAGCGCCAGCGCGACGAACAGCCCGACCAGCGCGATCCCGGCGACGAGCATCGGCCGGCGGCCGAACCGGGCGCCCCATTGCGGCGTCAGGGCGAGCCCCGGCCGGATCACGCGAGCTTCACCCGGGGGTCGAGCGCCACGGTGACGATGTCGGCGACGAAGTTCACCAGCACGGTGGCGACGGCGAAGGTCATCGCGACGCCCTGCACCACCATGTAGTCGCGGCTGAAGATCCCCCGCACCAGCAGCTGGCCCATGCCGGGGATCGCGAACACGCTCTCGATCACGACGGTGCCGCCGATCAGCCAGCCGATGTTGATCGCGAGCAGGTTGACCGTCGGCACCACGGCGTTCGGCACGACATGGCGCCAGAACACCACGCTCTCGGGCATGCCGCGCGCGCGCGCCGCGGTCGCCACGTCGGACTTCAGCCCCGCGATCATGCCGGCGCGCAGGCTGCGGGTCAGCACCGCCGACAGCGACAGCGCGATGGTCAGCGCCGGCAGGACGAGATGGCTCGCCTTCTCGGGCAGGGTCTCGCCGTAGCCCGAGACCGGCAGCCAGCCGAGCCTGACCGAGAACAGGATCATGAGCATCAGGCCCAGCCAGAACGGCGGAAAGCCGATGCCGGCGGTGGAGATCAGCCGCACGGCGTGATCAGCCGCCCGGCCCTGCCGGCGCGCGGAGATCGCGGCGAAGGGCACCGCGATCAGCAGCGACAGCAGCACCGCCGCGGCGACGAGCGCGAGGGTCGGCTCGATCCGGGTCGCGATCAGCCGGAGCACGTCGATCTTGTAGAGCGTCGAGCGGCCCATCTCGCCGGCGGCGAGGTTCTTGAGGAAAAACAGGTATTGCGCCCAGATCGGCTCGTCGAGGCCGTATTGCGCGCGGATGTTGGCCAGCGCGGTCGGCGTCGCGCGCGCGCCGAGCAGGACCCGGGCGGGGTCGCCGGGGATCAGGCGGACGAGGACGAACGTGACGACCGAGATGCCGAAGAGCACGGGGATGAACTGCAGCGGTCGGAACAGCACGAAGCGGTAGCGGTGCATCGGCGGGGTTGGTTTCCTGTTCCGGACCCGAATAGGTCAGTGTGCCTGACGTCTACTATGCAGG
>CAYTMB010000519.1:0-2124 GCA_964438465.1 uncultured Rhodovulum sp.
CGGCGAGCGGGCGGGCAACACCGCGCTCGAGGAGGTGGTGATGGCGATGCGGGTCCGCAACGACATCCTGCCGTACCGGACCGGGATCGACACCACCAAGATCATGCAGGCGAGCCGGCTGGTCGCCACGGTCTCGGGGTTCCCGGTGCAGTTCAACAAGGCGATCGTCGGCAAGAACGCCTTCGCCCACGAGAGCGGCATCCATCAGGACGGGATGCTGAAGAACGCCGAGACCTTCGAGATCATGCGGCCCGAGGACGTCGGGCTGAACGCGACCAGCCTCGTCATGGGCAAGCATTCCGGGCGGGCGGCGCTGCGCGCCAAGCTCGGCGAGCTCGGCTTCCAGCTCGGCGACAACCAGCTCGGCGACGTGTTCGTGCGGTTCAAGGCGCTGGCCGACCGCAAGAAGGAGGTCTGGGACGACGACCTCATCGCGCTGATGCAGGACCAGAGCACCAACGCCGCGAACGATCGCATCCAGGTGAAGTTCCTGCGGGTGGTCTGCGGCACCGAGGGGCCGCAGACGGCCGAGCTGGCGCTGACCATCGACGGCGTCGAGCACAGGGTCGACGCTGTCGGCGACGGGCCGGTGGACGCCTCGTTCAACGCGGTGAAGGCGCTGGTGCCGCATGAGGCGCGGCTGGCGCTCTATCAGGTCCATGCCGTCACCGAGGGCACCGACGCGCAGGCGACGGTCAGCGTGCGCATGGAGGAGGGCGGCAAGATCGTCACCGGCCAGTCGGCGGACACCGACACCGTGGTCGCCTCGGTGCGGGCCTATGTCAACGCGCTGAACAAGCTGCTGGTGCGGCGGCTGAAGACCGCGCCGAGCGCCGCCAGCGCCTGAGGTTTCCGGTCCGCGCGTCGCGGCCCGCATGTGGAGTAGGTGGTATGTCGGTGTCCAGGATCGTGCGGATCGCGGTCCCCGTGCTCGCGCTGGCCGCGGTCGCGGGGCTCGGGGCCCATGTGCTGCGCGGGGCGATTCGGCCCGACCCGGGGGCGGGGGTCTTCGTCGCGGGCGAGCCGCTCGCGGTGACGGCGGACGGGGCCTCGGCCGGGGTCAAGGTGTTCGGCGGGATCGTCAACGCCGAGAGCTGTTCCTACGACGCCGAGCGCAAGCTGATCGTGGCGCCGAGCCGCGGCGTCGATCAGACCGTGGCGCAGAACGACGGCTTCGTGGCGCTGCTCAACCCCGACGGTTCGGTGCATACGCCGCGCTGGATCGGCGCCGCGCCCGGCGGTTATGTGCTGAACCAGCCGCTCGGCAGCGAGATCGCCGGCGGGATCCTCTATGTCGTCGATCAGGACGGCGGCGGCGGCGGCTGGTTCGATCCGCCGGTCGCGGTGATCCGCAAGTTCGACATGGCGACCGGCGCGCCGGCGGGCGCGCTGGCGGTGGCGCAGTCGCCGGGGCTGAACGACATCGCCGTCGCTGCGGACGGCGCGATCTATGCGACGCAGTCGGGCGCGCGGCGGTCGGGTCCGGCGGACTGGCGGGTGTTCCGCGTGGCGCCCGACGGCGCGGTCAGCGTGTTCGTCGAGGGCGAGCCGCTGCGCCGGCCGAACGGGATCGCGCTGACCGCCGCGGGCGACGTGGTGGTGGTGAACGCCGGCGACGACGCGGTGCTGACCTTCTCGCCGACGGGCGAGCTGCTGGCGACCGAGCGGGCGGCGCAGCCGGGCAGCGACGGGCTGGTCATCCTCGCGGACGGCACCAAGTTCGTCGGCAGCCAGCAGCAGGGCGGCGTCTCGCGCATCCGCCCGGGCGCGCCGGCCGAGCTGATCGCCGCCGGCCTGCCGACGCCGGCGTCGATGTGCCTCGATCCCGACCGAAACCGGCTGGTGATCCCGCTGAACCAGAACAACGGGCTGGCGTTCCTGCCGATCCCGTGACGCCGGCGGCCGACGCGCGCGCGGCGGGCGCTGGCGTCAGACGAGCTCCGTGTGAGTGCCCCGGGCGCGCCCCTTCGAGAATTGTGCGCCCCGGATCGCATCAGCGGGGCATTGCCCCGCGCGATCCGGTCGCCCGGAGCGCGTGAGCGCGGAGAGCGAGGGGCGCCGGGCATCCTCGTCGCTCTCCAATCGGTGCGCGCCTGCCTGGGCTGGCGCGGCAACGCGCCTGCC
>CAYTMB010000520.1:0-2123 GCA_964438465.1 uncultured Rhodovulum sp.
TCGACACCGGGCTGCCTGACCGGACAAGGTGGGGAAGCCGCGCAAGCTGACGATCTGTGCACGCGTGCACAGCCGATCAATCAACTGATTTATAAGGATAATTTCCGCGCCGTCAACACAATCGCAACCTTTGCCGCCGCGGGGCGGCGGCCTCAGAACTCCACTTCCAGCTCGATGATCTCGTCGGGTTCGGCGAGCGCGCCGGAGGTCCATTCCTGCATCAGCGGCCAGGCGAACACCGCCTCGCAATAGGCCTGCAGCGGCGCGTCGAGGTCGACCGCATAGGTGCGGAACCGGGTGCAGACCGGCGCATACATCGCATCGGCGGCGCTCGGCGCGCCGAACAGGAACGGGCCGCCGTAGGTCGCGAGGCACTCGGCCCAGATCGTCTTGATCCGCTCGACGTCGGGGCGCGCGCCGGAGAAGATCTTGAACTTCGGATGCCGCGCCTTGAGGTTCATCGGCAGCGCCGAGCGCAGGTTGTAGAAACCCGAATGTATCTCGCCCGCCACCGCCCTTGCATGGGCGCGGGCGGCCTGCGATTTCGGCCAGAGCCCGGCTTCCGGCGCGATCTCGTTCAGGTATTCGGCGATCGCCAGCGTGTCCCAGATATCGACCTCGCCCCGCGTCAGCCGCGGCACCAGCACCGAGGGCGACAGCAGCAGCAGTTCCTGGCGCTGGCCCGGGTCGGCGGTGTCGACGGGGCGCTCCTCGAAGTCGAGGCCGGCCATCCGGCACAGCAGCCAGCCGCGCAGCGACCAGGACGAATAGTTCTTCGAGGAAATCGTCAGGGTCGCTTGCGTCATGCGTCGGTCCGACTCCGTGAGGGTGCGATGCACAATGATCTTGCCGCAGCGCACAAACAATCGCAATAATCGTTTGCAGCGCGGCGTGGCGGGAGTTCGGACCGGATGCTCTACCAGACCTATCAGTTTCACGACGACTTCGTGGCCCCGGTGCGGCGCGCCGCGCGCTGGGCCGGCGGGGTCGGCGACCGCCTCGGCTGGCTGCGCTCGGCCGCCGGGCGGCAGGCGATCGCGGCTTGGGAACTGCTGTCGCGGCTGGAGCTGACGCACCACCGGCCCGCCTTCGGCATCGAAACCGTGCGCGTCGGCAACCGCGACGCGGTCGTGACCGAGCAGGTCGCGCTGGGCCTGCCGTTCGGCCGGCTGCTGCGGTTCGCCAAGGACATCGACACGCCCCAGCCCAAGGTCCTGGTCGTGGCGCCGCTGTCGGGCCATTTCGCCACGCTGCTGCGCGGGACCATCGAGACGCTGCTGCGCGATCACGACGTCTACGTCACCGACTGGGTCAACGCGCGCGACGTGCCGGCCGAGGCGGGGCCGTTCGGCGTCGACGACTACGTCGACTACCTGATCCGCTTTCTGGAGGCGATCGGGCCGGGCGCGCATCTGCTCGCGGTCTGCCAGCCCTGCGTGCAGTCGCTCGCCGCCGTCGCGGTGATGTCGGAGGACGGCAATCCGGCGACGCCGCGCTCGATGACGCTGATGGCGGGGCCCATCGACACCCGCGAGAGCCCGACCCAGGTCAACGAGCTGGCGCTGTCGAAGTCGCTCGAGTGGTTCGAACGCTCGGTGATCGGCCGGGTGCCGGCGCGCTACAAGGGCGCGGGCCGGCGGGTGTACCCGGGCTTCGTGCAGCTGAGCGCGTTCATGGCGATGAACATCGAGCGCCACCGCGACGCCCACCGCAGCCTCTACCGCCACATCGCCCGCGGCGAGGCGGCCGAGGCGGAGCGCATCAAGAGCTTCTACGACGAGTATTTCGCCGTGCTCGACCTGACGGCGGAGTTCTATCTCGAGACGATCGAGCGGGTGTTCCAGCGCGCCGATCTGGCGCGCGGGGCCTTCACCTATCGCGGCCGGACCGTCGATCCCGGCGCGATCCGCAAGACCGCGCTGCTGACCGTCGAGGGCGGGCGCGACGACATCTGCGCGCTCGGCCAGACCGCGGCCGCGCACGACCTCTGCGCATCGCTGCGCCCGCATCTGCGCCGCCACCACCTGCAGGCGAACGTCGGGCATTATGGCGTGTTTTCCGGCCGGCGCTGGGAGAACGAGATCTATCCGGTGGTGCGCAACATGATCCTCGCGATGGAGTGA
>CAYTMB010000521.1:0-2120 GCA_964438465.1 uncultured Rhodovulum sp.
GGGGATCAGGGCGCTGCGCCTTCCGATGTTCCGCGGGATGCTGGGCGATGCCCGGGCGAATGGCAAGGCGCAAAGCCGTCGCCGGGGGGCGCCGGCGCCAGGCTTGGAACGCCGCTGTCGTCAGCCGGGCGGATCGGAGAACGCCGGTCTCGTCCCGGCGCCGCGACCGCGCTACCGCTGCGCGCGCCCGGCGCCGCCGTCGCGCCCTCGTCCGCCGAGCACGGCGGGGGGGACAGCTCCGGGAGAACCCCGATCCGGTCCGGAGCCCGGCCCCCGAACGCGTCCTTGGCGGCGCAGCGGCGAAATGGTAGCACTGCGGTATTCAACCGGAGCGCACTGTGGACACCGCCGAAGCCCTGGCCTGGCTGGAAAGCCGACCCGACATCACCAGCCTGCGCGCCGCGGTCTGCGACCTCAACGGCATCCTGCGCGGCAAGCGGGTGCCGGTGGCGCAGGCGCTCAAGGTGCTCGAGGGGCAGATGCGCATGCCCTATTCGATCACCGGCCTCGACATCTGGGGCGAGGACGTCGCGGGCAACCCGCTGGTGTTCGAGCAGGGCGACGTCGACGGCTACTGCGAGCCGACCGGGCGCGGCTTCCTGCCGATGAGCTGGCTCGGCTCGCCGACGGCGCTCCTGCCGCTGTGGATGCTCAACGAGGACGACACCCCGTTCATGGGCGACCCGCGCCGGGCGCTGGCGGCGGTCTGCGACCGCTTCGCCGCGCTCGGCCTGACGCCGGTGGTGGCGACCGAGCTGGAGTTCTACCTCGTCGACACCTCGGGCGAGGTGCCGATGCCGCCGAAATCGCCGGTCACGCACAAGATCCTCGACGGCGACGGCGCGCTCTGCATCGACGACCTCGACCATTTCGAGGCGTTCTTCACCGACGTCTACGCCGCCTGCGACGCGCATGGCATCCCGGTGGACAGCGCGATCTCCGAGAACGGCGGCGGCCAGTTCGAGATCAACCTGCTGCATGTCGCCGATCCGCTGAAGGCGGCCGACGACGCGCTCTACTTCAAGCGCTTCGTCAAGGGCATCGCGCGCAAGTACGACCTCGCGGCCTCGTTCATGGCCAAGCCCTTCCTCGACCGGGCCGGCAACGGCTTTCACGTCCATTTCAGCCTGCTCGACCGCGACGGCAGGAACGTGTTCGACAGCGGCACGCCCGAGGGCTCGGAGGTCATGCTGCACGCGGTGGCGGGCGTGCTCGACACCATGCGCGCCTCGGCGCTGATCTTCGCGCCGCATCGCAACAGCTACCGGCGCCTGCAGCCGAACGCGCATGCGCCGACCGATGTCTGCTGGGGCTACGAGACCCGCAGCGCCGCCGTGCGCATCCCGGGCGGCGCGAACGCCGCGCGGCGGGTCGAGCACCGGGTCGCCGGCGCCGACGCCAACCCCTATCTGGTGCTGGCGGCGATCCTCGGCGCCGCGCTCGAGGGCATGGAGCGCCGGGCGATGCCGCCCGAACCGATGACCACCACCGACGACGTCACCGCCGGCGCCACGCTGCCGATGGACTGGAAGCTGGCGATGGAGGCCTTCGAGCATTCGAACCGCATCGCGCATATCTTCGACCCGGTCCTGCGCACCAGCTATCTCGGGATGAAGAAGCAGGAGCTGCAGGTGTTCTCGCAACGGATCAGTCCGTTCGAGCACGAGACCTATCTGGAGACGGTGTGATGACGCGACTGGCGGCCTTCTGCTGCGCCCTCGCCGCCTGGCCCGCCTGCGCCCTCGCCCAGGACCTGCCCTCGGCCGCGCATTACCCCGTCGGGATGACCCAGGTCGAATTTGCCGACCCGGACGACGGCAGGCCGCTGAACTACATGCTGATCTATCCGGCGGCGCCGGATCCGGGCTCCGCGCCGGTCGACATGTTCCTCTCCACCAACCTCGACCTCCACCTGGACGCGCCGGCCGCGGACGACGGCCTCAAGCATCCGCTGGTCGTGTTCTCGCACGGGGCCGGCGGCAACGGCGCCGGCTACGCCTGGTTCGGCGAGTATCTGGCCTCGCGCGGCTACATCGTCGCGATGGTCTATCACTACCGGGCCAACACCTACGATTCGAGCGCGCTCTACGTGCGCAACCGGCTGTGGCAGCGGCCGCGCG
>CAYTMB010000522.1:0-2110 GCA_964438465.1 uncultured Rhodovulum sp.
CGCTGCAGGAGGCCGGCATCGACGTGGTGCTGGAGAACTGGCGCATGGTCGCCGCGGCGCCGGGGATCACCGACGAGCAGAAGGCCGCGATCACCGCCGACATGGACAGGCTGGCGGCTTCGGCGGCGTGGAAGAAGGCGCTGGCCGACCGGGGCTGGGACGACCGCTATCTCGCCGGCGAGGCGTTCGACGCGCAGCTGGCCGCGGACATCGAAGCCACCTCGGCGATCCTGAAAGACATCGGCCTCGTGCAATGACGCAACCGGACCGGGCGGGGCTCGTCATCGCGGCGATCCTCGCCGCGCTGGCGGTCCTGATCTTCTGGCAGACCCGCCAGATGCCCGTCGCGGCGCAATACGCCCGCGTCGGGCCGACGACCTTTCCCTATGTCATCTCCGGCGGCCTGCTGGCGCTGGCCATCGGCACCCTGGTCTCGGCGCTGCGCGGCAAGCTGCCGCCGCGCGAGCGCGACAATCCCGCGCCGATGCTGTGGATCGTCGCCGGGCTGCTGGCGCAGATGCTGCTGCTGAAGACCGCGGGGTTCTCCATCGCCACCGGCGCGCTGTTCGCGCTGACCGCGCGCGGCTTCGGCCGCGGGCCGCTGTGGCTCACCCTGCCCATCGGCGTCGCCTTCGCGCTGGTGATCTGGGTGATCTTCGCCCGCGGGCTGTCGCTGTCGCTGCCCGCGGGATTCCTCGAGAACCTCGTTCCCTGAGGAGGGGATCATGGACGCCTTCGCGCTGCTCGGTCAGGGGCTGCTGACCGCCCTCCAGCCGATGTACCTGTTCTACGCCCTGATCGGCGTCACCCTCGGCACCGCGGTCGGCGTGCTGCCGGGGATCGGCCCGGCGCTGACGGTGGCGCTGCTGCTGCCGGTCACCTACCGGCTCGACCCCACCGGCTCGCTGATCATGTTCGCGGGCATCTACTACGGCGGGATGTACGGCGGCTCGACCACCTCGATCCTGCTCAACACCCCGGGCGAGAGCGCGTCCATCGTCACGGCGCTGGAGGGCAACAAGATGGCGCGGGCGGGGCGGGGCGGCCCCGCGCTCGCCACTGCCGCCATCGGCTCGTTCGTCGCCGGGCTGATCGCGACGCTGGGCCTCGCCTTCGTGGCGCCCTGGATGGTGAAATTCGCGCTGTCGATGGGGCCGGCCGACTATTTTGCGCTGATGATCCTCGCCTTCGTCACGGTTTCGGCGGCCTTCGGCGATTCGGCGCTGCGCGGGCTGACCTCGCTCGCCGTCGGGCTGACGCTGGGGCTGGTCGGGATCGACCTGCAGACCGGGCAGGCGCGGCTGAGCTTCGGGGTGATCGACCTGCTCGACGGGATCGAGGTCACCACGCTGGCGGTGGCGCTGTTCGCGGTGGGCGAGGCGCTGAAGATCGCCGCCACGCCGAGCTCGGGCGAGGAGAAGGTCGAGGCGGTGCGCGGCTCGCTGTGGATGACGCGCGAGGACTGGGGCCGGTCGTGGAAGCCCTGGCTGCGCGGCACGGCGATCGGCTTTCCCATCGGCGCGATGCCGGCGGGCGGGGCGGAGATCGGCACCTTCCTGTCCTACTCGACCGAGAAGGCGCTGGCGAAGAAGCCCGAGGAATTCGGCCACGGCGCCATCGAGGGCGTGGCCGGGCCGGAGGCGGCGAACAACGCCTCGGCCGCGGGCACGCTGGTGCCGCTGCTGACGCTGGGGCTGCCGACCAGCGCCACCGCGGCGATCATGCTGGCGGGGTTCCAGCAGTTCGGGCTGCAGCCCGGGCCGCTCCTGTTCGTGAACAACCCGGAGCTGGTCTGGGGGCTGATCGCGAGCCTGCTGGTCGCGAACCTGATGCTGATCGTGCTGAACCTGCCGCTGATCGGGCTGTGGGTGCGGCTGCTGACCATCCCGAAGCCCTGGCTGTACGCGGGCATCCTGACCTTCGCGACGCTGGGCACCATCGGCGCGAACCCGAGCACATTCGAGCTGGGGCTGCTGCTGGCGTTCGGGCTGATGGGCTATGCGATGCGGCGGTTCCACTATCCGATCGCGCCGGTGGTGGTGGGGCTGATCCTCGGGCCGCTGGCCGAGCAGCAGCTGCGCCGGGCGCTGGCGATCAGCCAGGGCGATCC
>CAYTMB010000523.1:0-2102 GCA_964438465.1 uncultured Rhodovulum sp.
TCAAGATCAAGGTCGGCCACGACGCCATCGGCGTCGATCTCGACCGGCTGGAGGCGGTGCGGACGGCGGTCGGGCCGGGCGTCAGGATCGCCATCGACGGCAACGGCAAGTGGGATCTCCCGACCTGCCTGCGCTTCGCCGCCGCGGCGCGGCCGCTCGACCTCGTCTGGTTCGAGGAGCCGATGTGGTACGACGACGTCGCCGGCCACCGCCGGCTGGCCGAAGCCGGGCTGATCCCGGTGGCGCTGGGCGAGCAGCTCTATTCGCTCGACGCCTTCAAGGAGTTCATCGCGGCGGGGGCGGTGCACTACGTCCAGCCCGACGTGACCCGGCTCGGCGGCGTCACCGAATACATCGAGGTCGCCGATCTCGCCCGGGCGCACCGCCTGCCGGTGGCGCCGCACGCCGGCGAGATGAGCCAGGTGCATGTGCATCTCGCCTACTGGCACCCGGCGACGACGATCCTCGAATACATCCCCTGGATCAAGGACCGCTTCCTCGAGCCGGCCGAGGTGAGGGACGGCGCCTTCCTGCGGCCCGAGCGGCCGGGCGCCGGGACCACGCCGCGGCCGGAGGCGATCGACGCCTTCGCCGTGCCGCTGGGCTGACGGCGATGGCGGGAACCGGGATCAGCCATCGCACGCGCCGGCGGCTGTCGCTGCTGGTGCTGCTGGTCGGCCTGCCGGTCTATGTCGTCGCGGCGGTCAGCCTGGTCGGCCTGTTCGACCGGCCGGGGATCCTGCTGGAGCTGCTGATCTACGTCGGGCTCGGCGTGCTCTGGGCGCTGCCGCTCCGCTTCGTGTTCCGCGGCGTGGGGCGGACCGAGACCGAGGCCGACGGTCCCGAGGGCCGCTGAGCGGTCCCGCCCGCGTGGAACCACCGGTTGGAACCGCGGCGCAAGGCGCTTATCTGATGCGGGGCGCGACAAGGGCCGGTCCGGCCGGCCGCGAGAAAGAGGGCCCGCGCGCGGCGGGCCGGCGTCGAGGAGGATGCGGTGAAAAAGCTGTTTGCGATGCCCCTTGCCCTGGTCCTGGCGCTGGCCGCCAATCCGGCGGCGGCCGAGGAAATCGGCGAGGTCACGACGGCGTTCAAGCTGCTCGGGGCGAACCACCGGATCGTGGTCGAGGTGTTCGACGATCCCAAGGTCGAGGGCGTCAGCTGTTATGTCAGCCGGGCGCGGACGGGGGGCATCTCCGGCTCGCTCGGGCTGGCCGAGGACACCGCCGACGCCTCGATCGCCTGCCGCCAGACCGGGCCGGTGAAGTTCCGCGGCGAGCTGAAGGACGGCGAGGAGGTGTTCGGCCGGCGCGCCAGCCTCGTCTTCAAGCGGGTGCAGGTGGTGCGCTTCTTCGACGAGGCGCGCAACACGCTGGTCTATCTCACCTATTCCGACCGGCTGATCGACGGCTCGCCGCAGAACAGCCTCTCGGCGGTGGCGGTCCAGACCTGGCGGTGAGCGCGACGCTGGTCCGCGCGTCCGGGCCGGTCACGCTGGTCGGCGGCGGGCCGGTCGATCCCGGCCAGCTGGCGCAAGCGCTGGCGCTGGCGCCCGAAGCGGTGGCGGCGGACGGCGGCGGCGACGTGGCGCTGCCGGGCGGGACCGAGTTCGTCGCCGTCATCGGCGACATCGACTCGCTGCGCGATCCGGACGCGCTGCGCGCGCGCGGCGTGCCGGTGCACCGGATCGCCGAGCAGGAGAGCACCGACCTGGAGAAATGCCTGCGCTCGGTCGCGGCGCCGCTGATCCTCGGCCTCGGTTTTCTCGGCGGGCGCATCGACCACCATCTCGCGGCGCTGAACGCGCTGGCGCGGCATGGCGGGCGGCCGGCGATCCTGATCGGCGGCGGCGATCTGGTGTTCCTGTGCCCGCCGGTGTTCGCGATCGAGGCGCCGGCGGGGGCGCGGGTGTCGCTGTTTCCGCTGCGCGCGCTGCGCGGCGTGGTGTCCGAGGGGCTGCGCTGGCCGGTGGCGGGGCTGGCGATGGCGCCGGACGGCCGCATCGGCACCTCGAACGTCGCGCTCGGCGGGCCGCTCCGGATCGGCTTCGACGCGCCGGGGATGCTGGTGATCCTGCCGGTCGACCTGCTCGGCGCCGTCGTCGC
>CAYTMB010000524.1:0-2099 GCA_964438465.1 uncultured Rhodovulum sp.
CTCCCAGCCTTGCGAGACCTCTGCGGCCGTCCGATGGCCGGGATCCCGGCCTGCCGTCAGCGCCGGGCCATTGGTCGCATCCGGGCTCCGGTTTTGCGCGTTGGGGTGATTTTCCAGTATCGACAGGGGCTTGCGGCTTTGCGCGCGGGTTTTCGGCTTTGCGATGGCGGGTTTTCGCCGATGCGCAGGCCGGTAGAATAATATTCTACATTCACGAGTGATTTTGCCGTGATTATGCTCTTGTCAATCACGAGCGTCTCTGTCGTGATAGTAGGCAATGGAAATGTAAGCGACACGGAGGCTGCAGATGGACACCCACCTTCCCGCCGAGGCCCGCATTGGCCGGCCCTCGGTCGCGCCGCAGTCACCCGCGCAGACCCAGCCGGAGGCGGTGGCGTATTTCGACATGTTCGGCACGATCCACGTGATCGACGCGCGGCTTGCGGCGCGCGACGCGGCGCCGCTGAGCGCGGACTGGAGCGAATTCGCGGCGCGCGCGCTCGGCCGGCTGCGGCGGGGCCTGGGCGGGGTCGCGCTGGCGGCGCTGCTGGGCGGGGCGCTGTGGAGCGGCGCCGCCGAGGCGCAGACGCGGCTGCTGAACGTGTCCTACGACCCGACGCGCGAGCTCTACCGCGAGGTCAACGAGGCCTTCGCGGCGAAATGGGCGGCGGACGGCAACGGGCCGATCGAGATCGAGGCCTCGCACGGCAGCTCGGGCGGCCAGGCGCGGGCGGTGATCGACGGGCTTGATGCGCAGGTGGTGACGCTGGCGCTGGCGTCCGACATCGAAGCGATCGCGTCGAGGTCCGGCAAGATCCCGGAGGACTGGCAGTCGAAGCTGCCGCACAACTCGTCGCCCTACACCTCGACCATCGTGTTCCTGGTGCGCGAGGGCAATCCCAAGGGCCTGCAGGACTGGGGCGACCTCGTCGCCGAGGGTGTGCAGGTGATCACGCCGAACCCGAAGACCTCGGGCGGCGCGCGCTGGAACTACCTCGCGGCCTGGGCCTGGGCCGAGCAGAACGGCGAGGACCCGCAGGCCTTCGTCGGCAAGCTGTTCGCCAACGTGCCGGTGCTCGACACCGGGGCGCGCGGCTCGACGACCACCTTCGCGCAACGCGGCATCGGCGACGTGCTGCTGGCCTGGGAGAACGAGGCGTATCTGGCGCTGAAGGAGCTTGGCGAGGACAAGTTCGACATCGTCGTGCCCTCGGTCTCGATGCTGGCCGAGCCGCCGGTGGCGATCGTGGAGGGCAACATCGCCAATGATGCGCAGCGCGCGGCGGCGGAGGCCTATCTCGCCTTCCTCTATACCCCCGAGGGTCAGGCGATCGCCTTCAAGAACTTCTACCGCGCCTGGGATGCGAGCGCGGCCGATCCGGCCGACGTGGCGCGCTTCCCCGAGCTGGAGCTGGTCTCGATCGACCATTTCGGCGGCTGGGCCAAGGCGCAGCCGGAGCACTTCGGCGACGGCGGCGTGTTCGACCAGATCTACGTCGGCCAGTAGGGAATCAGCGGGGATGAGTTCGGTGCGTACGAGTTCGATGCGTGCAGGTGTGACGACTGCGGGGGGCGGGCGATGCGCGCGCTGACCTTCCGCACCCCCTCGCCGTTGCCAGGCTTCGGCCTGGCCTTCGGCTTCGCGTTGACGATGCTGTCGATCGTGGTGCTGGTGCCGATCGGCGCGCTGCTGTGGCGCGGGGCGCTGATCGGTCCGGTCGCGCTGTGGGAGACGATCAACCGGCCGCGGGTCTGGGCGGCGCTCGAGCTGTCCTTCCTGACCTCGCTGTACGCGGCGCTGTTCAACCTCGTGTTCGGGCTGGCGCTGGCCTGGGTGCTGGTGCGCTACCGCTTCTGGGGGCGCCGGCTGATCGACGCGGCGGTCGACCTGCCGTTCGCGCTGCCGACGGCGGTGGCGGGCATCGCGCTGACCGCGCTCTATGCGCCCAACGGGGCTTTCGGCCAGTTGCTCGCGCCGCTCGGGATTAAGGTCGCCTACACCCCGCTGGGGATCTGGGTGGCGCTGGTCTTCGTCGGGCTGCCGTTCGTGGTGCGCACGGTGCAGCCGGTGATCGAGGAGATCGAGCGCGAGGTCGAGG
>CAYTMB010000525.1:0-2098 GCA_964438465.1 uncultured Rhodovulum sp.
CGCGGTAGAGCCGCTTCACCCCGCCGCCGCGCCGGCGCATGGTGATCCGTCCGGTGTTGTTCCGGCCGCCATTGCCCGTCAGACCCTCGGTGAGGGACTTGACCGGACGGCCTTTCCACAGCTCGGAACGGTCGATCAGAACCAGCCCGCGCTGGCCCGGCGTCGTCGGCTTGTACGATTTTAACGCCATGTCTTGCTGTCTTCCGTTATCATTCGTTCGTCGCCCCGGAGGGGGCGCTGCTTACACTGTTAGAGGCCGGTGGTCACGTCGATGGCGTTGCCCTCGACGAGCGTCACATAGGCCTTCTTCACGTCCTTGCGCCGGCCTGGGCGGCCCTTGAACTTCTTCACCTTGCCCTTGGTCACGGTGGTGTTCACCGCCTTGACCTTGACGCTGAACAGCGTCTCGACCGCTTCCTTGATCTGCGGCTTGGTCGCGTCGATCGAGACCTCGAAGACGACCGCACCGGACTCCGACGCCAGCGTCGCCTTCTCGGTGATGATCGGCTTGCGGATCACGTCGTAGAGTTCCGGCTTCACGCTCATTTCAGTCGCGCCTCCAGCGCTTCGACGGCGGACTTGGTCAGCACCAGCGTGTCGCGCCGCAGGATGTCGTAGACGTTGGCGCCGATCGAGGGCAGCACGTCGAAGTTGTCGATGTTGCGCGCGGCCAGCGCGAAGTTCGCGTCGACCTCCGCCCCGTCGATCACCAGCACGCGCTTCCAGCCCAGGTTCTTGATGGTCTGGGCCAGCAGCTTGGTCTTGGCTTCCGCCATCGCCGCGTTCTCGATCACGATGAGCTCGCCCGCGCCGGCCTTGGCCGACAGGGCGTGCCGCAGCCCGAGCGCGCGGAACTTCTTGGTCAGGTCATGCGCGTGGCTGCGCGGGACCGGGCCCTTGTAGGTGCCGCCCTTGCGGAAGGTCGGGGCCTTGCGCGAGCCGTGGCGGGCGCCGCCGGTGCCCTTCTGCTTGTAGATCTTGCGGGTCGAATACGACACCTCGGACTTGCCCAGCGTCGAATGCGTGCCCGCCTGGCGCTTGGCGAGCTGCCAGCGCACCATGCGGTGCAGGATGTCGGCGCGCGGCTCCAGCCCGAACACGGCGTCGTCGAGCTCGATCTCGCCGGCGGCCGAGGCGTCCAGATTGATCACCTGGGTCTTCATTTGTCGTCGCCTTCCTTCTCGGGGGCCGCGCCGTCCTCGGCCGGCGCGGTCGCGTTCGCCGCCTCGGCCTCGGCCGCCGCGATGGCCGCCTGCTCGGCTTCCTGCGCCACGCGCAGGGCCTCGGCTTCGGCCGCCGCCGCCTCTTCGGCCGCCTTCGCCGCCATCTCGGCCGCGAGCGCCGCCGCCGACCGCAGCGCCGCCGGCAGGATCACGTTGTCCGGCGTGGCCTTCTTGACCGCGTCCTTGATCGTGACCCAGCCGCCCTTGGAGCCGGGAACCGCGCCCTTGACCATGATCAGGCCGCGCTCACTGTCGGTGCGCACGACCTGCAGGTTCTGCGTGGTCACCCGCACCGCGCCCATGTGGCCGGCCATCTTCTTGCCCTTGAACACCTTGCCCGGGTCCTGGCACTGGCCGGTCGAGCCGTGGCTGCGGTGGCTGATCGACACGCCGTGGCTCGCCCGGAGGCCGCCGAAGTTGTGCCGCTTCATGCCGCCGGCGAAGCCCTTGCCGATCGAGGTGCCCGCGATGTCGACGAACTGACCCGCGAAATAGTGGTCGGCGGTGATCTCCTCGCCGACCTCGATCAGGCAGTCGGGGCTGACCCGGAACTCGGCAAGCTTGCGCTTGGGCGCGACCTGCGCCTTGGCGAAGTGGCCGCGCATCGGCGCCGACACGTTCTTGGCCTTGGCCGAGCCCGCGCCGAGCTGGACGGCGGTGTAGCCGTCGCGCTCGCCGGTGCGCTGGGCGACGACCTGCACGTTCTCCATGTGGAGCACGGTCACCGGCACCTGCCGTCCGTCCTCCAGGAACAGCCGGGTCATGCCCAGCTTTTTAGCTAATACTCCGGAACGCATGATAGTCCCCGCCCCCTCAGAGCTTGATTTCCACGTCGACGCCGGCGGCGAGGTCGAGCTTCATCAGCGCGTCCACCG
>CAYTMB010000526.1:0-2097 GCA_964438465.1 uncultured Rhodovulum sp.
CTTGCCGATGCGCTCCAGGTGCGCCCCGCCCGTGGTCACGATCTCGTCCAGACGGCCGCGCTCGTCGAAGGTCACGCGCTCGGTCATTCCATCATCCCCCATCCGCACTCGTGACAGCGCATGTGCAGGTGCTGGCGTGGGCCGGCGAGGACGGCCTCGCACTTGCCCTTGGCCCCGCACGTCGGACACCGGCATTTGCCGTGGGTGATGCCCTTGGCCTTCATCATCCGCTTGATGCCGCCGGCATTGGCAATGGCGGACCAGTTGAGGGCGTCGTCGTTCTCGGTCATTCGCGCGGCTCCCCGAGAAAATGCGTCGTGCCCGCATTTAATGCTGGTAATTTGCGGGCAGAACGCATTATGATCGGATGCATAGAGAGGGAGATGACGATGACCACGATCCTGACGATTGACAGCAACGGATACGCGGAGCGGATCGCCTACAACGCCCCGGAGTGGGGCACGGGCGAAACCCCCAAGTTCGACATGCTCGGCGCCCGGATTTCCACTGGCGACCTGCCGTTCCGCATCACCGATCAGCCCCATCGCGTCTGGGATCACGGGATTTTCGTGGAGATCACCCCCGAACAGGCCGCCGCCGTTCATGCGATCGTCGCCGACCGCACCGCAGCCTGATTGGAGACAGCGATGATCGATCACCTGAACATCCTGATCCACAAGGGGCCGTTCGGCGGCACCGCCGTCGTGCAGGTGCGCTACAAGTACAGCCCTCTCGACGAGGGCGAGGCGCGCATAGTGACCTACGCGCCCTCGGTCTACGACGAGGCGGCCCTCAATCGTCTCGGCGGGCCGGGCGCTTTTTCGCGCCGGTACATCGCTGACCGGATCGAGGCGGCCGTCTCGGAGTTGCGGGGCAGGTACGGACCCGGCCTCCCGGTCCAAAACAACATCCCGGAGAGCGCCATAGATCGGGGCCTGTCCATCGACGGCATGGTTGATGATGGGGCGAGGAGCGCCCGATGACCGCCCCGTCCCCCGACACCATCCGGCGCAACCTCCGGGATGCCGGCTATGTCCCGGTCCGAGCGGGCAAGGATTCCGGGTGGGTGCCGGCCGCCTACGCCGAGCGCGTGCGGCAGCAGATCGAGGCGCACCGCGAAACGGTCCAGTGCATCGCGGATAAGCCTGCTGGGCCTCGGGGGCGGAAGAAGAGGTCGTAGGCGCGGTCATTCGCGCGGCTCGTCTGTGGGGGCGGGGCGGGCGATGCGGACCTCATAGAAGTCGACCCCCCCGAAAAGGTTCTCGTGGTAGGCGCCTTCGCTGGACGGATACCATTCGCTCCACTTCTCGGTGCGCCGGTTGAAGTGGCGCTGCTCGTACTCCCGCTCCTCGGGCTCCGGGCGGGCGGTCATGCGTCGCTCCCGGGGTCGAGCATCTGCGCCGCACGGTCGCGCGGCCAGCCCCATATTTTCATCTTCCGTCCCGGCCTGCCGGTGCGGGTGTCGCGCCCGCCGCCTCCGCCCTTCCCGAGCAAGAGCCAGCCGTCGAAGCGGTAGAGGTCGCCCGAGTGCAGCGCCGTGTCCTGGTAGCTGACGGCGATCTCGCGGCGGTGGACCGTCGCGATGGACGGGAAAACCATCTCCCGCCAGAGGCGGAGCATCGCCCGGCAGAGGTCCGGCCGAGCTGCGCAGAGGCGGGTGAGCTCGACGCACTGGCCGCGCTCGATGCCGGTCTGGCCGACGACCTCGCGCACCGGCTCTCCCGCTGCCGTGACCGCGACAGGTGCGCCGTTGTGGAACAGGGCATGGTGCGCCTCGATTGCGTAGCTCGGTCGCGTCATCGGCCCCATGCGGTGGCCCCATGCGACGAGGAGCCGATTTAGCTCGGCGCGGTCGATGGTCTCGATGTGAGCGACGGGGGCTACGAGCATGCGTCGCTCCTGGGGCGGGAGGGGCAGTCGCGGCAGAAGCAACGTTCCTCGTCATCCCTGTAGAGGAGGCGCCACCCCACGCGCGCGGGTCCGCCCTCGCTCTCGCGCCGCCCTTCATCGTCCAGCCTGTCATCGAAGGCTTCTCTTCGCCCGCAGCCACCGCACGTCCAGACCGCCGCTCTGGCGAGTAGCGGCTTACCTGCGATC
>CAYTMB010000527.1:0-2084 GCA_964438465.1 uncultured Rhodovulum sp.
CCGAGCGCCGGCGGGTCCGGGATCGACAATCCCCGGGTCGATCGGGTACTAGGCTGCGGTATTCCCGGGGGGAGCGCGCGTCATGAAGATCAAGGGAACGCAAGGCGCCGACCTGCTGCGCGGCGGCCCGCGCGGCGATCTGCTGAAGGGCCGCGGCGGCGACGACTACCTCGACGGCGGCGCGGGGGACGACCGGCTGTTCGGCGGCGGCGGCGACGATCTCCTCGAGGGCGGCCCCGGCGCCGACAGCCTGTTCGGCGGCGGCGGCATCGATCTCGCCTTCTACGGCGACGCCACGGCGCGGGTGACGATCGACTTCCTCGATCCCGCGAACAACGCCGGCGACGCCGCCGGCGACACCTTCGAGTCGATCGAGAACGTCGTCGGCTCCGGCTTCGGCGATTTCATCCGCGTCACCGGCGACCGCATGGTGGTGTTCGGCGGCGGCGGCGACGACACCCTCATCGGCAGCGCGCGCGCCACCTTCATGCTCGGCGGCCCGGGCGCGGACCGTCTGATCGGCCGCGGCGAGCGCAACAGCGCGGTCTACTGGGACTCGGGCGTCGGGCTGAGGGTCGACCTCGCCGACCCGTCGCGCAACACCGGAATCGCGGCCGGCGACACCTACGACAACATCACCGAACTCGAAGGCACCGACTTCAGCGACCGGCTGTTCGGCGACGCCGCGGACAACACGATCTTCGCCTTCACCGGCGACGACCGGCTGGTCGGCCGCGGCGGCGACGACCTGCTCAACGGCGGCGAGGGCGCGGACCGGCTGTTCGGCGGCGCGGGCAAGGACCGCGCGGTCTACTGGGACGCCGCCGCCGGGGTGACGGTGGACCTCGCCGACGCCCGCCGCAACACCGGCGAGGCGCGCGGCGACAGCTTCGTCAAGATCGAGGGGCTGGACGGCTCGGACTTCGCCGACGACCTGCGCGGGACCGATGCGGGCAACCGGCTGTTCGGCGGCCGCGGCGACGACCGGCTGAGCGGGCGCGGCGGCCGCGACGAACTGTTCGGGCAGGACGGCGCCGACACCCTGTTCGGCGGCCCCGGCGGCGATCTGCTGAACGGCGGCGCCGGGGCGGACCTGCTCTATGGCGGCCCCGGCGCGGATCGCGCCGTCTACTGGGACGCGCGGGCGGGTGTGACCGCCGATCTCGCCGATCCCGGACGCAATCGCGGTGAGGCGGCCGGCGACGTCTACGTCGGCGTCGAGGGACTCGACGGATCGGACTTCGCCGATGTGCTGGCCGGCGACGCGGCCGACAACCGGCTGTTCGGCGGCGAGGGCGCCGACCGGCTGATCGGACGGGCGGGCGCCGACGATCTGTTCGGCGGGGACGGCGCCGACCGGCTGTACGGCGGCGGCGGCGCGGACGACCTCAACGGCGGCGCCGGGGCGGACTGGCTGGACGGCGGCGCCGGCGACGGCGACCGGGCGGTCTACTGGGACGCGACCGGGGGGGTGAGGGCCGATCTCGCCCGGCCCGAGAACAACCGCGGCGAAGCGGCCGGCGACGTCTTCCGGCGGATCGAGGGGCTCGACGGATCGGACTTCGCCGACGTGCTCGCCGGGGACGACCGCGCCAACGACCTGTTCGGCGGGGACGGCGCCGACCGGCTGTCCGGCCGCGGCGGCGACGACAACCTGTTCGGCGGGCTCGGGCGCGACCGGCTGACCGGCGGCGCCGGCGCCGACGATTTCATCTTCGCCCATCCCGCGCATCCCGCCGACGCCGACGACGTCACCGACTTCGCGCCCGGCGAAGACCGGATCGTGCTGCTGACGCTCGCGTTTCCCGCCCTCCCCGAAGGCGCGCTGCGCGCCTCCGCCTTCGCCCTCGGCGAGGCCGCCACCACGGCAGGCCACCGGCTGATCTACGACGCCGCCAGCGGCGAGCTGTCCTACGACGCGGACGGCGTGGCGCGGGCCGCCGACGCGCTGCTGTTCGCGCGCTTCACCCCCGGGCTCGCGCTCGGCGCCGACGACTTTCTGATCTTCTCGGCCTGAGCCCGCGCCTCCGCGCCCCCGCTCCGGCACGCCACGAAAGTGAGCTCGACCTCCTTTCGAAAGAGTG
>CAYTMB010000528.1:0-2079 GCA_964438465.1 uncultured Rhodovulum sp.
CCTTGATGCCGCGGCCGCCGGTCTTGCCCATGCCCGAGCCCGGGCCGCGGCCGACCCGCTTGCGCGATTTGGTCGCGCCGGGATTGTCACGAAGGTCGTTGAGTTTCATGTCGCTTGTCTCCTTTGCCGGACGCGCCCCGCCAGCGACGGAATGGAGCGGCCACGGCGTTTCTGGTGATCCTGCGGTCGCGCTTGACCGCCGGAGGCGTGTACATCTCCCGGGCGGGCCTTTCAAGCGTTCGCGGTGACCCCGGCGCGCGATAGTGCGGGCCGGGCGCCAAGCCGCGTCAGGTCAGCGATTCGATGGTGAAGCGCTCGGAGGCGTGGATGCAGACCGCAAACAGCCGTTCGTCGCCGGTCGCGGTAAGGCGGTGCGGGGTCCCCGCGCCGATGACGACGATATCGCCGGGTCCGGCGACGATCGTTTCCCCGTCGATGGTCATCGCCGCCTGACCGGAGTGGATGATGCAGGTCTCGGGGTAGGGATGCCGGTGCAGCGGCGGCCCCTTCCCCGGCTCGAGGTCGCCGATGAAGAAGGAGACGCCGGCGCCGTACGGCTCGCCCTCGAACTCGACGGCGGCGATCGCGCCCTTCCGCTGATCGCCGCGACGCAGGATGTGGAACATTCGCCGTCCTCCCGGGGCGGGCGCCGCCCGGCGCTACGCCTGGACCGGCGGCGCGGCCGGCGTGAGGCCGTGGGCGCGCATGATCGCCATCATCTTCGCCGGATCCGGCGGGCCGCCGGCGGCGGCGTTCATCACGTCCGCGCATTCGCGGAAGAACCGCGGACCGATCGCGGCCGGCGTGATCAGGCACAGCGCCTTCGCGTCCCGGTCTCCGGGGTTGTCGAAGCGGTGGACGGCGCCGCGCGGGATGCAGAGCGCCTGCCCCGGCTCGACATCGATCCGCCGGCCGTCGACGGTCCAGGTCAGCACGCCGTCGATGCCGTAGATCGTCTCCTCGTAGTGGTCGTGGCTGTGCGCCGGCGCCGCCAGGCGCTGCCCGCCGGGCACGCCCAGCTCGAAGGCCGCGACGCTGCCGCCCGAGTCCTCGCCGGTGACCAGGAAGCGCACCGCGAGCGGCCCGAGGCGGATCGTCTCGTCCGAGGGGTTCACGCCGAGGCCGATGGTATGCTGTAGCATCTTCGTCTCCCTGTTGGTAAACTCCGTTTACGATTCTCAAGGTAAACGGAATTTACCGAATGTCAATACCCTCATCGCCGGCGAGCGCGCAGGTCAGTCCCCAGGACATGCTCATCGGCGCGCTGCTTCGCGTTCCCGCCCAGGCGATCCACCGCCGGATCATCAGCGGGCTCAACGCCGCGGGCTTCGGCGAGCTGCGCGTGCCGCACATGGCGGTGCTGCAGTTTCCCGGGCCCGACGGGGTGCGCCCGGGCACGCTCGCCGAGCGCGCCGGCGTGAGCAAGCAGGCGATGAACCAGCTGCTCCGCAGCCTCGAGGCATACGGCTATGTCGAGCGGTCCGACGCTCCCGACGGAGGGGGCGCGCGCGCGGTCCACTTCACGGCGCGCGGACGGGCCGCCTACGCGAAGGTTCACGACATCCTGCGCGACATCGAGCGGGAATGGAGCGCCGAGCTCGGGCCGACGGATTTCGCCCGGTTCAAGGAACTGCTGCTGCGCGTCTGGGACAGTCCGCTGACCCGCTAGGATGGGATTCATCGAAAATTATTGAAGATGAATCCATTTGAAATCAGGGTCTTACCCGGAATTGCGCGCGCGCAAACAGCCGTTGCGCACCCCCACGGGAGCGCCGGGCGATTCCGCCTCCTCGCAACACGCTCCAGCGAGCGAGCTTTGCCGACGCGCGCGCCCCGCGCCCGGTAAACGAAAAACGCCCCGGCGGGCCGGGGCGTCTTCGGTCGATCGGGCGGGGGAGGACGCGCCTAGCCGCGCTCCTCCACGATGGTGACGAGATGCGGCAGCGCGGCCACCATGCCCCGGATCGACGGGGTGTCCGGCAGCTCGCGGGTGCGGTGCATCTTGTTGAGCCCCAGGCCGATCAGCGTCGCGCGCTGGACCTTGGGGCGGCGGATCGGCGAGCCGATCTGCTTGACGAC
>CAYTMB010000529.1:0-2076 GCA_964438465.1 uncultured Rhodovulum sp.
TTGGGACGCGGATCAAGTGTATGATATTGCTTGCATTTTGGGATGGGCCGTATTTTTCCCGGGTAGTAGTCGGCCTCGCCTCGTGGAGGGTAAGAACAAGGAGCGGCCAGTTGGCCGCGAGTCTTTTTTCTCCCCGCCTGTGGGCGGGGACCCCTCGTTCCTGCCCGATAGGGTTTCAAACCTATATGAAATCCGGGGAAGGCGGAGGGTGGCGCGCCCTTGCCGAGGCGCGGGTCGCTGCGTTGCCGGAACGCGGAGGATCGAGGGCAAGCCATTGAGTCCGGGTGACCGGTTCCGCCCGCCATCGGGCGGAGCCATGCGGCGCGTCGGCGTTGCGCCGGTTGCGCCGCGGCGCGCTTGCTCGTCGCGCGTGTGGCGCCGGGAGAGCCCTCCGATCCGCAGCGCGCCGGCGCGGAAGAAGAAGGAGCGGCCAGTTGGCCCAAGCCCCCTACCGGATGTGTTGTCGGTTGCGTGATGGAATTTGCCGGCGAAGGGCTGATGCGAGCCCGAACGACCAGGTCGATCGGCTGAGCCGAACATTCGCTATTGCCGTGCCGAACCTTCGTCTCAAGCGGCAATGGTCGTGAAAGAATGCTTCGCGTGAGGCAGGTCAGAACATTTCCTGCTTGCCTCGCGAGAGGAAGAAGCCGTGGCCGCTTGGATTTCGGCAGGTCAGTCCGGCGCTCTCGGACTGACAGGTGATGTCGCCGAACCGGCCTGTCACGCCATAGGGCGCGATGTCGGTATAGTCGACGCGGCTTGGTGGATTCGCGCATGACATGGTCGCCTGACCCGCCGCGCCCAGCTTGAACGTGTGCCCCCAGGCTGCGGAGCACGATCCAGGCCTTGGCTGTGCCGGCGGGCCGGAACGCTCGACGATGGTGCAAGAGATTTCACTGACTTCCACGGCTCCATTGCAGTAGATGTTTCCGGATGGCGTCATGAAGCCGTATCCGTCAGCATTGGCGATCGTCGGCAAGATCAACAGGCAGAGTGCGGCAATATGCTTCATCCTGAATACCTTCATCAAGGTTGTTCGATACCGTAGGGGCTGATGCCGCACGAGAGAAGACCAAAGATGCGTCATCCTGGGCTGGAGGCTCCCAATCGTCTGGACCGGTAGTTCAGGCTTTGGCCGCCTCGGACGTGCAGGCTTGGGCTGCGATACATCTGACAGAACAAGGAGCGGCCAGTTGGCCGCGAGTCATTTTTCTCCTTGGCTGTTGCCGGGGATCCCTCGTCTGCTCGATAGATTTCAAACCTGTATGAAATCCGGGGAAGGCGCAGGACGGCGCGCCCTCGCCGGGACGCTGCGGGTCGGGGCGGGAGGCGGCGCCACGAGCGCGACGCCAGCGGCTCGCGGAGGCGGGGCGGTTCGCGGCTTCGCCGCGCGGGGCCGACTGCGGGCGCGCGAGGGGCGGACGCGACGGTTTGCCGTTTCGGCCCGCGGCGGCGGCGGCTATAACCGCGCTTGGCTCACAGGGAGGCGCCGGACAGGATGGGCAATGTTGTGGTGGTCGGCGCACAATGGGGCGACGAGGGCAAGGGCAAGATCGTCGACTGGCTCTCCGAGCGCGCCGACGTGATCGCGCGCTTCCAGGGCGGGCATAACGCCGGGCATACGCTGGTGATCGACGGCGTGGTCTACAAGCTGTCGCTGCTGCCGAGCGGAATCGTGCGGCCGGGCAAGCTCAGCGTGATCGGCAACGGCGTGGTGCTCGACCCCTGGGCGCTGCTCGCCGAGATCGAGAAGCTGCGCGGGCAGGGCGTGGCGATCGGCCCCGACAGCCTGATGATCGCCGAGAACACCCCGCTGATCCTGCCGCTTCACCAGGACCTCGACCGCCTGCGCGAGGAGGCCGCCGGCGCGGCGAAGATCGGCACCACCGGCCGCGGCATCGGCCCGGCCTACGAGGACAAGGTCGGCCGGCGCACGGTGCGGGTGGCCGACCTCGGCGACGAGGCGACGCTCGACACTCGCCTCGACCGGCTGTTCGCGCATCACGACGCCCTGCGCCGCGGCCTCGGCGCGCCCCCCGTGGACCACGCCGGCCTGAAGGCGCGGCTGATGGAGGT
>CAYTMB010000530.1:0-2071 GCA_964438465.1 uncultured Rhodovulum sp.
GCCAGCATCTCCCGCGCCGCCCGGAACGTCTCCGCCAGCGTCGCCGCCAGCTCGTCCTCGGCCTCCACGACCGCCGGCGCCACCCGCGCCTGCGGCAGCATCGGGAACGTCACCAGCGAGACCTCCCACAGCTCGATCTCGTGCAGCAGCCGCGCCCCGCTCGCGGCCTTCTCGGCGCGCAAGGTCCGATACCCGATCGACAGCCCGTCGATGGCGCCCGCCTGCAGCAGCACATGCGCCTCGCGCGCCGCCTGCACCTCGAGCAGCAGCCGGCCCTTCACGAACAGCCCGCGCGCGTCCTCGCGCACCTCGTCCCAGACCCCGATCGGCCGGGCCGGGTCGTGCTGCCACAGCATCTTGACCCCGCCCCCGGCCGCCGCCAGCCGCGCCAGCGACCCGCCGTAGGCCCCGCGCTGCACCACGTCGCCGCCCTGGTCCGCCGCCCCGAACAGGCTGGCGTGCCCCGAGATCTCGGCGCCGTCTTTCAGCGCCAGCTCGGCGTCGAACCGGCGGAACTTGGTCTCCAGCGCCGGATAGCCGGCATATGCCTGCATCATCTCCACCCTCCTCAGGAATTCGTCATCTGGACGAAGCCGTAGGCGACGTCCGCGAGGATCAGCGAGGCCGCGCCGTAGACCGCCAGCCACATCCGCTTCTCCAGCCGGTCCAGCGTGACCTCGATCTGGTTCAGCCGCCGCTCCAGCTGCGCCCAGCGCTCCTCGGCGATGCGCTCGTTGACCTCGATCCGCGCCGAAGCCGCGTCGAACGGCTCGTAGAGATAGCGCGAGCCGCCGCCGCGGGCCGCCGCCCGCATCAGGCGCCGGCCGCCGCCGGCAGCCCCAGCAGCTGGCGCTTCTCCGCGTCGCTGAGGAAGCCGGCCCCGGCGATCCGCCGCCACAGCGCCTCACGCTCCTCGGCCAGCGCCGGAACGTTGTCCTCGTCGACCTTGATCTGAAAGGATTCCCCGTAGAACGCCGGCAGCCAGCCCGAGACCGCCGCCAGCGTCTTCGCCACCATCGGCAACACCGTCAGCCGGTAGAACGCCCGATGCGCCTCGGCGTAATTGGCGTAGGTGTTGTCGCCCGGCAGCCCCAGCAGCATCGGCGGCACCCCGAAGGCCAGCGCCACGTCGCGCGCCGCCGCCTCCTTGGTGCGATGAAACTCCATGTCCGACGGCGAGAACCCCATCGGCTTCCAGTCGAGCCCGCCCTCCAGCAGCATCGGCCGCCCGGCGTTGCGCGCGCCCTGGTGGTTGATCTCCAGCTCCTCGACCAGCCGCGCATACTGGTCCGAGGCCAGCTGGCCGTAGCCGTCCGCGCCCTTGTAGACGATGGCGCCCGAGGGCCGCGCGGCGTTGTCGAGCAGCCCCTTCGACCAGGCCGCCGCCGAATTGTGCACGTCGATCGCCGCCGCCGCCGCGATCAGCGGCGACAGCCCGTAGTGATCGTCCTGCGGGTGAAAGCTCTTCACATGCAGCACCGGAACCCGGTCCTGCCGCATGTCGAAGACATGTTTCTTCGCGCCCAGCGCGTATTCATAGGCCTCCGGCCAGCCGTCGGCGCCCGGGATCACCTTCATCCGGTCCGAGCGCAGCACATAGATCTCGCGCGGCCCGCCCGAGACCGTCTCGCCCGCCGCCTCCAGATAGGCGTCGCCGTTCAGCAGCAGATGCCCGAAGAACGTCTCCATCAGCTGCGCCCCGCCCTGCCCGGGGTTGGGCGCGGCCAGCAGGTCCAGCACCGGATGCGTCTCGAACCGCCTTGCGGCGTCCTGCGCCACCACCGGCACCGCCGCCGCCGCCTCGGCGATCAGCTTCACGCAGCGGAACGCCACCGGGTTTCCCAGAAACCCAATCCGCGTCAGCGTCGCCGTGTCGCGCGACGACCAGGCCGCCCGCCCCGCGCCGTGATAGGCGAACACCGGCGCCGCCGCCGAGGCCTTGGCCTCCGGCGCGGCGGGTTTGGACATGCGAAAGATCTGCCAGACCATGGTCAGCCCGCTCCTGAATTATGTGTCATGCCCGGCGGCCGGACCCGGCGACCGGCGACCGGATGGGATCGGAGCGCGCGGT
>CAYTMB010000531.1:0-2062 GCA_964438465.1 uncultured Rhodovulum sp.
CCGCAGCCCGAGGTCATGGGCGCGGTGCACCAGCGCCTCAAAGTCGCCCATGCTGCCGAACAGCGGATCGACGTCGCGATAGTTCGCGACGTCGTAGCCGAAGTCCAGCATCGGCGAGGGAAAGAACGGCGAGACCCAGATCGCGTCTACGCCGAGGCTCGCGACATAGGGCAGGCGCTGGATGACGCCCGCGAGGTCGCCGACGCCGTCGCCGTTCGAATCCTGGAAGCTGCGCGGGTAGATCTGGTAGATCACCGCGCCGCGCCACCAGTCGCGGTCCACGGCGATCGGGTGATCCCGCTCGGTCGACATCGTGCTGAGCACCATTTCGGAAGACCCTTTACTTGACCGAGCCGGCCAGCAGGCCGCGCACGAGATACCGCTGCATGGCGAAGAACACGACCAGCGGCACCGCGATCGAGACGAACGCCGAGGTGGCGAGGATCTCCCACTGGCCGCCGCGCGAGCCGAGCAGGTTCACCAGCCGGCCGGTCAGCACCAGCGTGTCGTCGTCGGTGCCGAGGAACACCAGCGCCACCAGCAGGTCGTTCCAGGTCCAGAGGAACTGGAAGATGGCGAAGGACGCCAGCGCCGGGAAGCTGAGCGGCAGCACGATCTTGACGAACACCTCGAAGTCGGTGGCGCCGTCGACCTTGGCGCTCTCGATGATGTCGCGCGGCAGGCCGACCATGTAGTTGCGCAAGAGATAGATCGCGAGCGGCAGGCCGAAGCCGGTATGCGCCAGCCAGACCCCGAGATAACCCTTGCCGATGCCGATGTCGTTGTGGAGCTGCAGCAGCGGGATCAGCGCCAGCTGCAGCGGCACGACGAGCAGGCCGACGATCGCGGCGATCAGGAGCGCCCTTCCGGGGAACTCCATCCATGCGAGGGCATAGGCGGCGAAGGCGGCGATCAGGATCGGGATGATCGTGGCGGGGATGGCGACGGTCAGCGTGTTGAGGAAGGACTGGCCGACGCCCGCCGTCGCGGTCGAGCTGAACAGCACGTTGCGGTAGTTGTCGAGGGTGAATTCCGGCGGCGCCGCGGCGCTGGCGAAGATGCGCGGCAGCCGCGCGCCCTCGAAGCTCTCCGGGCCGCTGAGCGCATAGGCGCCGTCCTCGGCGACGGTGAGCGTGACCCCGTCGCCGAGGTCGGCCACGTCGCCGGGCGCATAGGCCTCCGGCGCCTGGCTGCTCGCGCCCCAGGCGCTGACCGTGGTGCTCTCGCCCGGGAACAGCCGGCCGGCGATCACGAAGCGGTCGCCGTCCTGCGTCTCCGCGCCGCTGACGCGGATCGGCGGGACCTGCCGCTCCTGCGTGCCCAGCGCCGACCACCAGCCGCTGGTGGCGATCTGGTCGGCGGTGCGGAACGAGGAGATGAACAGGCCCACGGTCGGGAACAGCCAGAGCGCCACGAGGAGCGCGACCGAGATGTGAACCGCCCAGACCAGCCCGGATTTCTTGCCAGCGACGCCGTCCATGCCGATGCCCCTCCCCTCAGCGCAGTTCTTTGCGCACGTTATGGACGTTCCAGACCAGGATCGGCGTCACCAGCAGCATGATGATCATCGCGCTGGCCGAGCCGACCCCCCAGTCGAACGATCGGAAGAGCTTGTCGTACATGTAGTTGGCCAGCACCTGGGTCTGCCACTGGCCGTTGGTCATCGCCAGCACGATGTCGAAGATCTTCAGCACGACGAGGGTGATGGTGGTCCAGACCACGACGATGGTGCCCATGATCTGCGGCGCCTTGATCTTGAAGAAGATCTGCATCGGGCTGGCGCCGTCCAGCACCGCCGCCTCGATGGTCTCCTCGGGGATGCCGCGCAGGGCCGCCGACAGGATCACCATCGCGAAGCCGGTCTGGATCCAGATCAGCACCACCATCAGCAGGAAGTTGTTCCAGGGTATCAGCGTGAGCCAGGTCTGCGGCGCGCCGCCGAACCAGACCCAGATCGCGTTCAGCACGCCGATCTGGTCCTGCCCGGCGGGGCGGGTGTCGTAGATCAGCTTCCAGATCACCGAGGCGCCGACGAAGGAGATCGCCATCGGCATGAAGATCA
>CAYTMB010000532.1:0-2060 GCA_964438465.1 uncultured Rhodovulum sp.
CAGGCCGCATCGGCCGCCGCCGGTGTCGCATTCGATCAGGATGCGCAGCCGCGCGCCGGCCGCGCGCGCGGCATCGGCGAGTGCATCGACGACGACGTGGCTGTCGGCGACGCTGGCCAGATCACAGCGCGCGGCGAGGGCTCCGAGGCGCGCGAGCTTGGCCGGGCCGAGCGTATTGGTGGTGAGCAGGATGTCGGTGATGCCGGCATCCGCCATCACCTCGCCCTCGCCGACCGTCTGCACGGTGATGCCGGCCGCGCCGAGCTCGATCTGGCGCAGCGCCCAGGCGGTGCTGCGATGGGTCTTGATATGCGGCCGGTTGGCGAGGCCCACCCGGTCGCACCGCGCCTGCCAGCGGCGCAGGTTGTCGTCGGCGACACCGGCGTCGATCAGGACGGCCGGCGTCTCCAGCGTATCGAGCGTGCGTTCGAGCGGAACGAGCCTCTCGCGGATCGCTGCGGGCAGGCGCGTCATCGGATCGGGGGGCATGTCAGGGCCGGCATCTCAATTGTCGAACCAGCCTTCCTTCAGGTAGCGCATGTACTCGAACACCATGCCGTGCTTGCGCACGAAGGCCACCTCCAGGAAGTCGCCGACCACGAAGGGCGGTATCAGCACCTCGACGCCTTCGGCGGCCAGATGCGGCGCGATGTCCCTGACGCGGTAGGCAACGTGGGGATTGTCGCGCACGGCGGCCGGCACGGTGCTGTCCTCGCGATAGCGCAGGAACTCGATATGCTCGGGATGGTTGCGCGGATTGGTGACCCAGATCCTGCTGGCCTCGACCCAGTCCTCCTGCGGCTGCTGCGTGGTGGTGGTGATGCCGACGTGGTCGAAGACGTAGTCCGGATCGGACATCAGCCTATCCTCACGATCTCGCCCGTGCGCGCCGATTCCTCCGCCGCCAGCGTCGCCGCCAGCGCCGCCGTCGCGTCCTCGGGCGTGCCGATCGTCACCGGCCTTCCGCCGAGCGCGCAGGAGGCGAAATAGCCGAACTCCTCGCGCAGGGCGCCGCCGCGGGCGCCGTCGAACATCGGCCAGTAGGTGGTATCCGGCGAATGCAGCCGCGTGGCGTCGACGATGCCGAGGTTGGGGAAGGTGTCCTGCACGTGGATGATGCCCTCGGTGCCGATGATCGACATGCGCTCGTCGATGTCGAAGGGGGTCTTCTCCGGCATGCACCAGACGGTCTCGAGCGTGGCGCTGGCGCCGCCCGCGAAGCGATACATGGTCTGGCCGATATCGGGGAACTTCAGCCCGCGCACGTCCACGGTCTGGGCATAGGCGGAGGTGACGCGGTCGCCGGTGAACCAGAGCATGATGTCGGTGTCGTGGATGGCGTCGCCGACGATGGGGCCGATCTTCTCGAGGATGGTCGGGGTCCAGGCGGCGGGGATGTTGCGGCGCGAGGAGAGTGCCACGATCCTGCCGATACGGCCCTCGTCGATCGCCTGCTTGGCCATGCGGTAGCGCGGGTTGAAGCGCACGATATGGCCGATGAAGAGGATGCCCTTCGCGCCCCTGGACGCCGCGGTGATGGCGCGGGCGTCCTCCACGGTGGAGGCGATCGGCTTTTCGAGGAAGACGTGCTTGCCCGCCTCGAGTGCTGCGATCGCCGGCTCGCGGTGCTGGTCCCACATGGTGCAGACCGAAACGGCGTCGATCTCCGGGTCGGACAGCATGTCGTGGTAGTCGCGGAAGAGCTTTTTCACGCCGAACTTCTCGCCCATCGCCGCCAGCCGGTCGGGCGTGCGGGTGCACAGCGCGGCGAGCTCGATCTCGGGAATGCCGGCGATCGTTTCGGCATGTATCTCGCCGAACCATCCCAGGCCGATGACTCCCATGCGCAGGCGGTTCATGGCGTCCCCCTCTCAGAAATCTTCCAGCGTCAACTCGCGCGCCATCACGATGTTTCCGGCCGTCAGCCCGCAATCCACGGGAATGGCTGCGCCGGTGATCGCGCTGGCGTCGGGCGAGGCCAGGAAGGCGATGACGCGCGCCACTTCCTCGGGCTCCACGATGCGGCCGAGCGGATACCAGCGTTCCAGCATCTTCAGGAC
>CAYTMB010000533.1:0-2041 GCA_964438465.1 uncultured Rhodovulum sp.
AGGCCGCGCACGAAGCGGTGGCCGCGCTTGTTCCCGTCCGCGTCGAGCACGATCCGCACGGCGATGCAGGGGCGGTCCACGCCCTCGTGCAACGAGCAGAGATCGCCGGACAGGGTCTCGGGCAGCATCGGCACGACGCGGTCGGGGAAGTAGGTCGAGTTGCCGCGGCGGCGGGCCTCGCGGTCGAGCGCGGTCCCGGGGCGGACGTAATGGGCGACGTCGGCGATGGCGATCCAGACGACATGGCCGCCGGGGTTCGCCGGGTCGTCGTCCGCTGCGGCGGCGACGGCGTCGTCGTGGTCGCGGGCGTCGGCGGGGTCGATGGTGACGAGGGGCAGGTCGCGCAGGTCGGTGCGGTCGCCGAGCGCGACGGGACGGGCGGCGATCGCCTCGGCCAGCGCGTCCTCGGGGAATTCGTCGGGGATGCCGTGCTCGTGGATGGCGATCAGCGAGACCGACTTCGGGGCCGAGGGGTCGCCGAGGCGGGCGACGACGCGGGCGCGGGGCAGGCCGTGGGCGCGGGCGGGGCCGACCTGCTCGGCCTCGACCAGCTCGCCGTCGCGGGCGCCGGCGCGGTCGCCCGCGCCGACCAGCCAGTCGCGGTCGGTCTTCTTGTCGATGGCGGCGATCCGGCCGCCGCCCTCGGCCTCGTGGAAGATCCCGAGCACGCGCTTCGGGCCGAGGCCGATGCGGCGGATCACCCGGGCGGCGAGCGCGGGCTCGGGGCCGTCGAGCGGGGTCATCCGGCCGAGCAGGCGGTCGCCGGCGCCCAGCGCGGGGTCGTCCTTGCGGGCCAGCACCAGGATGCGCGGGGCGGGGCCGTCGCCCTCCCATTCCGCCGGTTCGGCCCAGAGGTCGCCGGCGTTGTCGGGGCCGGTGACGCGGAGGACGAGCACGGGGGGCAGGTCGCCGGCGGGGGCGTGGCGGCTGCGGCGCTTCTCCATCAGGCCGTCGCGGGTCATCTGCGCGAGCAGCTGCTTGAGCTCGATCTTGGCGGCGCCCTTGAGCCCGAAGGCGCGGGCGATCTCGCGCTTGCCGGTCTGGGTCGGGTTGTCGCGGAGCCAGGCGAGGATCTGGTCGGGGCTGGGGAGGTCTTTCATCAACGCGACGTAACACGGGCGCGCGGGACGGGCATCAGGGAATTGCGGCCGCCGGAGGGGCGACCGGCCCGGCATCGCGGCGCCGGAGAGCCGGCTGTGCACGCGTGCACAGACGGGTAACATGATGATGTTGAATGGTAATTTGAAAAATTTTCACACAATCGAAACCACGGTTAAACCGGCCTCCCGACGGCGCCCGGCTGGCGGTCAGTCGCCGCCGTCGCGGCCCGGGCGGCCGGGCCGCGACGGGCATTGGGGGAAATCGCGGCGGCGAGAGCAGGGCGGGCCGAGGCGCCGCCCCGGGCCGGGGCGCGCAGCCGGAAGCGGCGGCCGGGGGAAGCGCAGGGCCGGGGCGCAAATTTGACCCTGGTCATTGCGGCGGCCGCATCGGCATCGTGATATGGCTGCGGCGCGGTCCGTCGGGCCGGGCCGCAACGATACGGGGAGAGAGACGCCATGTTCGAGAACATCCTGCTGCCGACCGACGGATCCGAGCTCGCCGCGGCGGCGGTCACGCGCGGGATCGCGCTGGCGAAGGCGATCGGGGCCCGGGTGACGCTGGTCGCGGTGGTCGAGCCGCTGCATGTGCTGACCGCGAACCCGGCCGGCCTGCGCGAGAGCCTGGCGATGTTCGACAACGAGGCCGAAAAGACCGCGCGCCAGACGCTGGCCGCCGCCGAGGCCGAGGCGAAGGCCGCCGGCGTCGAGGCGCGGTCGGTCGTGGTCCGCGACGAGCGGCCGGCGGCGCAGATCGTCGCCATCGCCGAGCGCGAGGGCTGCGACCTGATCGCGATGGCCTCGCACGGGCGGCGCGGCCTGTCGAAGCTGCTGCTCGGCAGCCAGTCGCAGAAGGTGGTCGCGGCCGCGGGCGTCCCGGTGCTGATCCTGCGCTGATATCATACGATCGCCAGCGGATCGTTCGCACCAGTTGTGCCGGTCGC
>CAYTMB010000534.1:0-2030 GCA_964438465.1 uncultured Rhodovulum sp.
TAGCTGCGGACGCCGACGCAGTCCTCGCGTCATCCTTGCGGCAAGGGGCCCGCGCCTGCTTGCTCCCGGCGTCTCAAGTTTGGCGACGGCGTCTCAGATCGCAGAGGTTCCCCGGAGTGGAGCAGGATCAGCAGCCATCGATCCTCTCGATGCGCTTCGACTCGGCGGCCCTCGCGCCGCGCGACCGGCTGGAGGCCTGACGGACCGCGATCGCGTCGGTGCACGAGACGAGGCCGCATGACAGCGTGCTGCCCGAGGCGGTCGCGGTGCGGACGACGGTCTGGAACCTCGGTCCCGCCGTGGCCACGCACGGCCGCTACTCGGCGCAGCGCGCCGAGCGCACGCCGCAGGTGATCCGGCGATCGGACGGGGCCAGCTACAAGCTCCACCTCACGGCCTCCGGCGGCGTCGTCGGCATCAAGGCGGGAGAGCGACGGCTGCTGGTCCGGCCGGGGGAGATGATCGTCACCGACCTCGCCCGACCGGGCGGCGAGCGGTCGGACGAGGCGAGCGAGACGATCGTGCTCTACCTGTCGCGACTGGAGGTAGGAGGCGCTGCTGCCCGGGTCGCCCGACCCGCACGGGCTCGCCGTCGAGGGGCCGCTGGCGGCACTGCTGCGCGACCAGATGACAGGGCTCGCCCGCGCGGTCGCCGCGCCCCACCCCACCCGCTGCCCGCCGCGAGCGCGCCGGCGCTGGCGCGGGCGACGCTCCAGCTCTTCGCGGCGGCGGTGTCGGGGGCGGTGCCTCGGGGCGGTGAGGGACGCGGCGCGGTCGAGAACGCGCTGCGCCGACGCATCACCTGGATCGCCTGGCCGTCCAAGGCGGCGCGCGACGCCGGAAACGCGAAAGCCACGGCCGACCCGCGCATTCAGGCGCCCGATCCGGTGCCCTTCAGCACGGCGCGGATGATCTACGGCGGCTTCCAGCCGATGGTGGAGGCGTGACGCGCCGGGCGCGCCCCGCGGCGGCGCGCAGCACCGCGTCCGCGATGCGGTCGACCGTGGCGTCGTCGAGCTCCGGATAGATGGGGAGGGCGAGCAGGCTTCGGCAGAGGTCCTCGCTGACCGGGAGCGAGCCCTCGCCGGCACCGTAGCGGCGCAGCGCGGGCAGGAGATGCAGCGGTGCCTCGTAGTAGATGCGCGTGGCGATCCCCTCGGCGCTCAGCGCGACCCGGATGCGGTCGCGGACATCGCTACGGACCACGTAGACCGCGTGGGTGCTGGTGGCGCCGGGGGGCCGCGCCTGCCCGCCGGGGTGCCCGGCGAAGGCGGCGTCGTAGCGCGCCGCGATCCCGGCGCGGCGGGCGAGGTCGGCGTCGAAGGCCTCGAGCTTGGCCAGCAGCACCGCCGCCTGCAGGGTGTCGAGGCGGCTGTTGGTGCCGACGCGCTCGGTGACGCCGGCGGAGTTTGCGCCGTGCGCGCGGAGGGCGCGGAAGCGGGCGGCGCGGTCGGCGTCGTCGGTCAGGATCGCGCCGCCGTCGCCGAAGGCGCCGAGCGGCTTGGTGGGGTAGAAGCTCACGGCGGTGACGTCGGCGAGCGCGCCCACCGGGCGGCCGTCGCGCGCGGCGCCGAAGCTCTGCGCGGCGTCGGCCAGCACCAGCAGGCCGTGCCGGCCGGCGAACGCGCGCATCGGGCCGTAGTCGGCGGGCAGGCCGAAGAGGTCCACCGGGACGACCGCGCGCGGGCGCAAGGACGCGGGCAGCGCCGCGGCGCGGCGTTCAAGGTCGTCCGGGTCGAGATGGAACGTCGCAGGGTCGACGTCGCAGAAGACCGGCGTGGCGCCGGCGAGCACCACGGCGCCCGCGGTCGCGACGAAGCTGAAGGCAGGCACGAATACCGCGTTGCCCGGGCCGATCCCTTCGGCGCGCATGGCGATCATGAGTGCGTCGGTCCCGCTGGCGACGCCGACCGCGTGCGCCACCCCGGCGCGCCGGGCGAGTTCGGCCTCCAGCTCGGCGACCTCGGGGCCAAGCACGAAGCGGCCGTGCGCGAGCGCCGTGGCCAGGCGGGCGTCGACGCGCGGCTTCA
>CAYTMB010000535.1:0-2023 GCA_964438465.1 uncultured Rhodovulum sp.
CTGACCGCGCGGACCCGCGCCGCGCTGCGCGCCGCCGGGATCGGCCCGCGGGACCGCGTCGCGATCGTGCTGCCGAACGGCCCGGAGATGGCCGCCGCCTTCGTCTCGGTCGCGCAGGGCGCCACCACCGCGCCGCTGAACCCGGCCTACCGCGCCGACGAGTTCGACTTCTACCTCTCCGATCTCAAGGCCCGGGCGATCATCCTCGCCGAAGGCTACGACGGCCCGGCGCTGGAGGCGGCCGGACGCCACGGCCTGACCATCCTGCGGCTAGGCGCCGCGCCCGGCGCCCCGGCCGGCGACTTCACCCTGCGCGCCGAGGGCGGCGCGGCGGCCGAACCGGACGCCGCGGTCGGGCCGGACGACATCGCGCTGATCCTGCACACCTCCGGCACCACCTCGCGCCCGAAGATCGTGCCGCTGCTCCAGCGCAACCTCGCCGCCTCGGCCCGGCATATCGGCGCCGCGCTGGCGCTGACCCCGGCCGACCGCTGCCTGAACGTGATGCCGCTGTTCCACATCCACGGCCTCGTTGCGGCGGTCTCGGCCAGCCTCGCCGCCGGCGGCTCGATCTGGTGCGCCCCGGGCTTCGACGCCCTGCGCTTCTTCGGCTGGCTCGATGCGGCGGCGCCGAGCTGGTACACCGCCGTCCCGACGATGCACCAGACGATCCTCGCCCGCGCCCCGCGCAACGCCGACGCGATCGGCCGGGCGAAGCTGCGCTTCATCCGCTCCTCCTCCGCCTCGCTGCCGCCGCAGGTGATGCTGGCGCTGGCCGAGACCTTCGGCGCGCCGGTGATCGAGAGCTACGGCATGACCGAGGCCGCGCATCAGATGGCCTCGAACCCGCTGCCGCCGCGCGCGCAGAAGCCGGGCTCGGTCGGGATCGCCGCCGGCCCGGCGATGCGCGTCGCCCACGAGGTCGAGGACCGGCTGCTGGCGACCGACGCCACCGGCGAGGTGGTGATCTCCGGCCCGAACGTCACGCCGGGCTACGAGGGCAACCCCGAGGCGAACGCGAAGAGCTTCTTCGAGGCCGAGGGCCGGCGCTGGTTCCGCACCGGCGACCAGGGCGCCTTCGACGCCGAGGGCTACCTGAGCCTGACCGGCCGGCTGAAGGAGATCATCAACCGCGGCGGCGAGAAGGTCAGCCCGCTCGAGGTCGACGCCGTGCTGATGGACCATCCGGCGGTGGCGCAGGTGGTGACCTTCGCGCTGCCGCATCCGAAGCTCGGCGAGGAGGTCGCCGCCGCGGTGGTGCTGCGCGAGGGTCACGCCGCGACCGAGGCCGAGATCCGCGGCTTCGCGCTGGAGCGGCTGGCGGACTTCAAGGCGCCGCGCAGGGTGGTCATCCTCGACGAGATCCCGAAGGGCGCCACCGGCAAGCTGCAGCGCATCGGCCTCGCCGGCAAGCTCGGCCTCGGCGAGGGCCAAGCGTGAAGATCTGCGTCTTCGGCGCCGGCGCGATCGGCGGCTATCTCGCGGCGAAGCTGGCCAAGGCCGGCGCCGAGGTCGGCGTGGTGGCGCGCGGGCCGCATCTGGCGGCGATGCGCGCGAACGGGCTGACGCTGATCGAGGAGGGCGGGCGCTTCACCGTCCCGGTGACCGCGGCCGAGGACGCCGCGGCGCTGGGGCAGCAGGACTACGTCATCCTCACGCTCAAGGCGCATTCGGTTCCGCCGGCGGTCCCGGCGATCCTGCCGCTGCTCGGGGAGTCGACCACGGTCGTCAGCGGCGTGAACGGCATCCCCTGGTGGTACTTCTACGGTCTCGAGGGGCCGCTCGCGAACACCCGGCTGGCCTCGGTCGATCCGGGCGACGCGCAGTGGACCGGCTTCGGGCCGGAGCGGATGCTCGGCTGCGTGGTCTATCCGGCGGCGGAGGTGATCGAGCCCGGGGTGATCAAGCATGTCGAGGGTAATCGGTTCTCGCTGGGCGAGCCTTCGGGCGAGAAATCCGCGCGCGCCCTGCGGCTGTCCGAGGCGCTGGCGGCGGCGGGGCTGAAGGCGCCGGTGCGGCCGCG
>CAYTMB010000536.1:0-2021 GCA_964438465.1 uncultured Rhodovulum sp.
CCTCGTAGACCATGTGATGCAGGCCCGAGCCGTCGTCGGTGTCGCCGATATACATGCCCGGCCGCTTGCGCACGGCCTCCAGTCCCTTGAGAACCTTGATGGAATCGGCGCCGTAGTCCTCGGGCGCGCGGATGGGTTCGGCCATGCTGTGGGGAGTCCTTGGTGATGGTGGCGCAGTTTAGCGGGCGCGGGCGGGGATGTCACGCCCGGAATGCCGCGCCCGCCGGCGGAAACTCCCGGCGCTTCAAAGCCTTACCCAAGTATCGGCGGCCGGCTCGCAAGAGCCCGGAGCCGCCGCCGCCGGCGCGCCCGCGACGGCTCCGGCGGCGCGGGCCGGCGCGCTTCCCGGCGCCGGAACCTTAAGCAGGAGGGAAACTTTCGCTTGCCATCGGCCGCCCGCGCGCCACTAAATTCAATATGACAGATTTGTCTCGTTCTCGTGACGCCCCCCGGGCCGGGCGCAGGTTCAAGCGGCTCCTGCGGTTCGTCGGCCGCATCACCGGCCTGTCCTCCCGGGAGGAGGTGCTGGCGGACCTGCCCCCGGTGGACCTGCGCGGACTGGACCTGTGCCCCGCGGAATCGCTCCTGCGCGCGGGCGAGGCGCGGGTGGTGATCGACGTCCCGGTGGAGGACTGCCGCGGCCACAGGGCCGCCGCGTTCCCCTGCACCCCCGGCGCCGGCCATCCCTACCTCGAGACGGCGATAGCCCTTCTCGCCCGGCCCGATCTCGACTTCCCGGACAGCCCGCTCGCGCGCTTCTATCGCCGCTTCCAGCCGAAGACCGCGGCCGAGCTTCTCGGCGTCGACCCGCGCGCGCCGCAGTTTCAGGGTCCGCCCGAGTCGATGATGTTCCCATGGGAACTCCCCAGGCCGGCGAACGCCCGGCGCAGCCGCCGCAGGCTGGCGCGCGAGAACCGCTCGCACGGCCTCGGTCCCGCCGGCCACGGCTTCCACCACTTCGGTCCGGTGTCCGACGAGAAGGGCCGCCTCGAGATCCGCCGGCTGCGCGACATCCTCGCCTGCCTGCGCGCCGAGGGCTTCCGGCTGCTTCCGGGTCCCGACGGCGTCTGCACCGCCCGGATCCTCGCCGTCGGCGACGCCTGGCGGGCGGTCATCGTCAACGGCCAGCACCGGGTCGCGGCCGCCGCCGCGCTCGGCGAACGCACCGTCCCGCTCAGCCCGCTCCGGGACATCGTGCGCCGCGACCAGGTCGACAGCTGGCCCGCCGTGCGCGCCGGCCTCTACGACCGCGCCGACGCGCTCGCCGTGTTCGACCGCGTCTACGCCGGCCGCCAGCCCGCCGCCATGACCGCGGCGCTGCGCGCCGCCTAGGGGCCGGCCTTCCCCCCCGTTTCAGCAGGAGACGCCGCCAGGATGGCGGTCCCGTCGCATCGACGTCCGAACGGGGGGTCACACGGAGTCGGCATCCGATGATCCCGCGGCCTGCCCGAGACGCATGACACCCGCCCCCCGCCGCGCTATCCTCGCGCCCATGAACACCCAGGCCCGCCCCGCGCGCCCCGCGACCTACCAGGACGTGCTCGACGCGCCCCCGCACATGGTCGCCGAGATCGCCAACGGCCGCCTGCACCTCCACCCCCGCCCGGCGATGCGCCATTCCCGCGCGACCTTCGGCATGGCCGGCCGTCTCGACGAATGGTCCCGCGGCGGCCCGCCCGGCCCCTCCGGCTGGCATTTCGCCGTCGAGCCCGAGCTTCACCTCGGCCCTGACGTGCTCGTCCCCGACCTCGCCGGCTGGCGACGCGAACGCATGCCGGTCTTCCCCGACACCGCCGCCTGCGACCTCGCCCCCGACTGGATCTGCGAGATCCTCTCGCCGGGCACCCGCCGCTTCGACCTGACCGAGAAGCGCGACCTCTACCGCGCCAACGCCGTCGCCCATCTCTGGCTGGTCGACCCCGAGGCCCGCACGCTGGAGGCCTTCACCCTCGAAGCCGGCCGCTGGACCCTCGCGAGCGCCTTCCAGGACGGCGACGACATCCGCGCCGCGCCGTTCGAGG
>CAYTMB010000537.1:0-2014 GCA_964438465.1 uncultured Rhodovulum sp.
CCCGAACCGGCGGAAGCGACGCACTGCGTCGCGCCGGTTCGTCGGCTGGAGCGCGTGAGCGCGGAGGCCGAGGGGCCAGCCGCTGCCCCAGCGCCGGGCAAATCGGCGCGCGCCTGCCCGGCTGGCGCGTAAACGCGCCTGCCCAGGGCGGGCAGGCGCGTGCCGATTTTGTCACGCGCCAAAATCGGCGGAAATGCGGCGCCGGTGGCGATTGTGCCGGTGGGGATTCGGGCGCGATTTTACGCAACCTCAGATTTAGCTGTTGACATAGCGCACGCCCCAGGGTATAAGACGGGCAAGCTGGAAGAAGTGGGTCGGCAGGCGGGACGAAAGTCGCGGCCTGCCGTTTCTTTTTCTGCCCGGGCGGAGCAGCCAGGGCACTTACATCACATGACAATTTCAGCCTCTGACGGGTTCGACGCCGACGACGTTCTGGCGCGCAACCTTGGATTGTACCGTGATCTCTCCGTGGCTTTGAACGATCGGGTCGCGGTGGTGAAGGCGGTCGGCGGCGACGCCGACTGCAAGGAGGCGCTGGAGGCCGCGAAGGTCGCCCATCGCCAGTTGCAAACCGTACTCGAACTCGAGGCGAGCCTTGTCAAACGAAGCCGAAGCCGGACCGACGGGGGCGAGCGACCGCTCGACCTCGACGCCGCCCGCGCCGAGATCCTTGCGCGACTTGCGCTCTGGTCCGGGCGGTGATCTGGGCGCCTTCCTCGACGGGCTGTCGCCGAACGCGCTGACCTCGCTGCCCTGGCTCTTCGAGCACTGGGCGATCGAGGGACATCAGCTGCCCCCCGCCGGGGACTGGAGCACCTGGGTCATCCTGGGCGGGCGGGGGGCGGGCAAGACCCGCGCGGGGGCCGAATGGATCCGCGCGCAGGTCGAGGGCGCGGGGCCGCGCGACCCGGGGCGGTGCTCCCGGGTCGCGCTGGTCGCCGACACGCTGGACCAGGCCCGCGACGTGATGGTGTTCGGGGATTCGGGGATCCTGGCGTGCTCGCCGCCGGACCGGCGGCCGGAATGGCAGGCGGTGCGGCGCCGGCTGGTCTGGCCGAACGGGGCCGTGGCGCAGGCGTTCTCGGCGCGCAGCCCGGAGGCGTTGCGCGGGCCGCAGTTCGACTGCGCCTGGTGCGACGAGCTGGCGAAATGGACCCGGGGCGACGCGGCCTGGGACAACCTGCGGCTGGCGCTGCGGCTCGGGGCGCATCCGCGGGCGGTGGTGACGACGACGCCGAAGAACGTGCCGCTGCTGCGGACGGTGCTGGCGGCGCCGGAGAGCGTGGTGACGCAGGCGCCGACCTCGGCGAACCGGATGCATCTGGCGCAGAATTTTCTCGAGGTGGTGACGCGGCGCTATGGCGGCTCGCGGCTGGGGCGGCAGGAGCTGGAGGGCGAGCTGGTGCTCGACTTCGACGGCGCGCTGTGGAGCTGGGAGATGCTGGAGGCGGCGAGGGCGCCGGGGCCGGCGCTGGAGCTGGACCGGGTGGTGGTCGCGGTCGATCCGCCGGTGTCGAGCGGCGCCGGGGCCGACGAATGCGGCATCGTGGTCGCGGGGGTGTCGCGGCGGGGCAAGCCGCAGGACTGGGTGGCGGAGGTGATCTTCGACGGCAGCGTGCAGGGCGCCTCGCCGCTGGGCTGGGCGGCGCGGGCGGTGGAGCTGTTCCACGCGCATCGGGCGGACCGGCTGGTGGCCGAGGTGAACCAGGGCGGCGAGATGGTCGCGACGCTGATCCGGCAGATCGACCCGATGGTGCCGTTCCGCGGGGTGCATGCGAGCAAGGGCAAGACCGCGCGGGCCGAACCGGTGGCGGCGCTGTACGAGCAGGGCCGGGTGCGGCACCGCGGCGCCTTCAAGGCGCTGGAGGACCAGATGACGGCGATGACGCTGGGCGGCTATCTCGGCAAGGGCAGTCCGGACCGGGTGGACGCGCTGGTCTGGGCGATCGCCGCGCTGATGATCGAGCCGGCCGAAGGGTATCGGCACCCGCAGCTGCGGGGGTTGTGATCTTCC
>CAYTMB010000538.1:0-1995 GCA_964438465.1 uncultured Rhodovulum sp.
GCCGCCCGCTCCAGCGCAAACCCCCGAGGGAAACCTGCGGGGGTTTTTCGTTTGCATCTCTAACCGCGCGTCGCCGCCGGCAGGGTTAAGAAAGCATGACGATCCGAGGAATTTAGATTTATTTACAATAGCATAGCCTGTTTCGCACGCGTGCGCAGACTGCCCGTCGCACACGTCCTCACCCGGCTCAGCCCGCCGCCGTCACCCGCCAGATCACGTCGCCGACGTCGTCCGCGACCAGCAGCGACCCGTCCGGCCCCAGCGTCACCCCCACGGGCCGCCCGTAGGAGACCTTCTCGTCCGGCGCGAGGAACCCGGTCAGGATGTCGCGCGGCGGCCCGGAGGGGCGGCCCTCCGCGAAGGGCACGAACACCACCCGGTAGCCGCTCAGCGTGCTGCGGTTCCACGACCCGTGCTGGCCGATCGCCATGCCCGGGCCGAAGCCCGGCAGCACGCCGTCCGGCACCCAGCACAGCCCGAGCGAGGCGGTGTGCCCGCCCAGCGCATAATCCGGCGTCAGCGCGCGCGCGACCAGCGCCGCGTCCTGCGGCACGCGGCTATCGACCGTCCGGCCCCAGTAGCAGTAGGGCCAGCCGTAGAAGCCGCCGTCCTTCAGCGAGGTGAGATAATCCGGCGGCGTCTCGTCCCCCAGCCCGTCGCGCTCGTTGACCACCGTCCACAGCGTGCCCGCGCCCGGCTCCCAGGCCAGCCCCACCGGGTTGCGCAGCCCGCCCGCGAACACCCGCGCCGCGCCGGTCGCCACGTCGAGCTCGTAGACGCAGGCGCGGCCCTCCTCGACCTCCATGCCGGCCTCGCCGATGTTGCTGAGCGAGCCGACCCCGACATAGAGCTTGTGCCCGTCCGGGCTCGGCAGCAGGCTGCGGGTCCAGTGCCCGCCGGGCTTGAACTCCGCCACCCGCCGCCCGGCGGCGGCGATCCGCGTCGCGCCCTCGGAATAGGGGAACACCACCACCCCGTCGGTGTTGCCGACGTAGAAGTCCTCGCCCAGCAGCGCCATGCCGAACGGCTGGTTCAGCCCGACGAGGAACGGCTCGCGCAGCTCCGCCACGCCGTCGCCGTCCGCGTCGCGCAGCAGGGTGATCCGGTTCGGGCTCGGGCCCACCGCCGCGGCGCGCTTCATCGTGCTGTAGATCGCGTAGTCGAACGCCGTGCGGATGCCGCCCGGCTCGGTCAGCGCCTCGGCGGTCAGCACGTCGCCGTTCGGCAGCACATGGATCCAGCGCGGATGCTTCAGCCCGGTGGCGAAGGCGTTGACCGCGAGGCCGGGCGCCGCGGTCGGCGTCCGCCCCTCCGACCAGCCCTTCGCCGTCGGCATCTTCAGCGTCGGGATCCCCTGGGGCTTCGCCGCCGGGATCGCCGGCGCCGCGCCGACCGCCTGCGCCTCGGGGCCGGCGCCCCGGCGCCGCATCAGGATTGCGGCGGCGCCGATCATCGCGACCAGGCGGGCGAACAGTGCGGACATGGCGGAAGACCTCCTCGGGATGCGGCGACGCCGAGGTCTACTCCAGCCGCGCGCCGCAGGGAACCGCGGAAGCGCCGCCGACGCGACGGGCTTTTTATTCCGCCCGCCGCCCGCTATCCTCGGCGCAAAAAAGCGCGAGCGAGCAGGAGACAGGCCCGATGATGCACAGGACCATAGGCGCCGTTCTGGCCGCCAGCGTGATCGGCGGCTGCGGCGTCAGCGCCGAGGCCCCCCGGACGGACCGGGCGTCGCCGTCCCGCGCCTCCAGCACCCACTACGCCAGCTTCGCCGACTGGCGGGCCGGCTTCCGGCCGCATGCGCTCGCCGCGGGCATCCGCCCCGAGACCTTCGACGCCGCCTTCCGGGGCGTCAGCGAAAACGCCGAAGTGGTGCGGCTCGACGGCGCCCAGGCCGAGTTCACCAAGCCGATCTGGGTGTATCTCGACGGCGCCGCCTCGCCGGACCGGGTCGCCACCGGCCGCGCCAGGGCGGCGCAGCTCCAGTCCACGATG
>CAYTMB010000539.1:0-1995 GCA_964438465.1 uncultured Rhodovulum sp.
GCGCACCGAGCCGCCGGTGTCCGAGCCGATGCCGGCGGCGGCGAGGCCGAAGGCGACCGAGGCCGCGGCGCCGGAGGACGAGCCGCCGGGCGCGAGTTCGGGATCGTTGATGTTCGGCGGCGTCGCGGTGACCGGATTGATGCCCAGCCCCGAGAAGGCGAGCTCGGTCATGTGGGTCTTGCCGAGGCAGACCAGCCCGGCGCGGGTCGCGGCCGCCAGCACCGCCGCGTCGCGGCCGGGCGTGCGCCCTTCGAGCAGAAGCGATCCCGCCTCGGTCGGGACGCCCGCGGTGTCGAACAGGTCCTTCCAGCTGATCGGCACGCCGTCGAGCGGGCCGCGGCGCAGGCCGGCGCGGGCCCGGGCGCGCGCGGCGTCGGCCTCGGCGCGGGCGCGGGCGGGCGTGGCGCGGGCATAGATGCGGTCGGCGTCGGGATGGGCGGCGATGGCGCCGAGATAGACCTCGGTCAGCTCGCGCGCGTCGATGGCCCCGGCCTCGACGCCGCGCCCGAGATCGGCCGCCGTCCTCCACAACCAGCCGTCCGACATGCCAGATCCCTCCCGCGTTTCGCGCCAGCCTAGCGGCGGCGCGGGCGGTGGACAATCGCCGGCCGCGGCCGGATAAGTCGGGGATGGAGATCGACCGGGACGTGCTGATCGTGGGCGGCGGGCTGAACGGCCCGGCGCTGGCGCTGGCGCTGGCCTCGGCGGGGGTGTCGAGCTTGGTGCTCGACGCGGCGCCGGCGGCGGATCTGGCGCGCGCCGACTTCGACGGCCGGGCCTATGCGCTGGCGCTGTCCTCGCGGCGGATGCTCGCGGCGCTGGGGCTGTGGTCCGGGCTGGAGCCGCGGGCGCAGGCGATCCTCGAGATCAAGATCAGCGACGGCAGGGCGGGCGAGGGCGCGTCGCCCTGGTTCCTGCATTTCGACGCGGCCGAGATCGACGAGGGCCCGATGGGGCATTTCCTCGAGGACCGCTGGCTGCGCGGCGCGCTGACGGCCGCCGTCGCCGCCGAGCCGCGGATCGCGATGCGCAACGGGGCGCGGGTGGTGGCGCAGCGGGTGTCCCCGGGCTGCGTCGAAGTGGAGGAGGCCGACGGAAGGGTCTGGCGCGGGCGACTGCTGGTCGGCTGCGACGGCCGGGCGAGCCAGGTCGCGGCGCGGGCCGGGATCGCGCGGACCGGCTGGGACTACGCGCAGACCTCGCTGGTCTGCGCGGTCGCGCACGACCTGCCGCACCGCGGCGTCGCGCATCAGTTCTTCATGCCCGAGGGGCCGCTGGCGATCCTGCCGCTGCCGGGGAGACGCTCCTCGATCGTCTGGACCGAGGCGCGCGCGCGGGCGGCGGCGATCGACGCGCTGGACGACGCCGGCTATCTCGCCGAGCTGCGTCCGCGCTTCGGCGATTTCCTCGGCGACATCCGGCTGGAGGGCGGGCGTTATTCCTATCCGCTCGGCCTGTCGCTGGCCGAGCGGTTCGTGGACGCGCGGCTGGCGCTGGCCGGCGACGCCGCGCATGGCATCCATCCGCTGGCCGGGCAGGGGCTGAACCTCGGGCTGCGCGACGTGGCGGCGCTGGCCGAGGTGGTCGCCGCCGCGCATCGCCGCGGCCAGGACATCGGCGCCCCGGACGTGCTGGCCGAATACCAGCGCTGGCGGCGGTTCGACGCCGCGCTGCTGGCGGTCGCGACCGACGGGCTGAACCGGCTGTTCTCGAACGACAACCCGCTGCTGCGGCTGGGCCGCGACCTCGGGCTGGGGCTGGTCAACCGGCTGCCGGCGCTGCGCCGCGGCTTGATCCGCGAGGCGGCCGGGCTGTCGGGCGCCTTGCCGCGGCTGCTGCAGGGCCGGCCGCTGTGAGCGCGGGCGCGGCTGCGGATTTTCTCTGGACAGCGCGGGCGGGCTGGCCTAGTGACAGCGCCGTCGCGACGGCCTCGCCGTCCAGGCCCGGGTAGCTCAGGGGTAGAGCAGCGGATTGAAAATCCGCGTGTCGGTGGTT
>CAYTMB010000540.1:0-1988 GCA_964438465.1 uncultured Rhodovulum sp.
GGCACAGCTTGTCCTCCTCGGCGAAGACCGCGACGGTGCGCTTGCCCATCTCGTTCGCCGCGCGCATCACCCGGATGGCGATCTCGCCGCGGTTGGCGATCAGGATTTTCTTGAATGTCGTCATGATCTGGCGGCCCTCGACGCGGAAACGGCGAGAGATTGGTAGCCTACCGCAGCGCAACACACAATCAACCTTGTCGGGCCGGGCGCCTCGTTTCGGGCGCCGGCCCGGCAATGGCCGCTTTGTTGGGCGCCTCCGCCGCGCGGATTTGCATCGGCCGACGCGGTCCTGCACCCCGGCCCGGCGGCCGCGTCCGCGCGACGCCGCGCGATCCCGCCGGGCCGGGCCGGGGATGCTGCGGCGCAGCGACGCCGGCGGCCGACATGCGAACACAGCGCGAACGCACGGGCTTTCCTTTCGCGCCCCGCCGCATTACCTTCCGCGCGCATGAGCCCCTACGCCCCCGACGAGGCGGACGCCTTCGAGGCCGCCGCAGCCCCGCTGTCCGCCCGGGCGATGGCCGCCCGCCCCACGCCCTATCTCGACGCGCTGAACCCGGCGCAGCGCGCGGCGGTCGAGGCGCTGGACGGGCCGGTGCTCGTCCTCGCCGGCGCCGGCACCGGCAAGACCCGGGCGCTGACCGCGCGGATCGCCCACATCCTCCAGACCGGGCGGGCGCGGCCGAACGAGATCCTCGCCGTCACCTTCACCAACAAGGCGGCGCGCGAGATGAAGTCCCGCGTCGGCGGGCTCGTCGGTGGCGTCGTCGAGGGGATGCCGTGGCTCGGCACCTTCCACTCGCTCTCGGTGCGCATCCTCCGCCGCCACGCCGAGCTCGTCGGGCTGAAGTCGAACTTCACCATCCTCGACACCGACGACCAGCTGCGCCTGATCCGCCAGATCGTCCAGGCCCACGGCATCGACGAGAAGCGCTGGCCGCCGCGGCTGCTCGCCGGGCTCATCGACGGCTGGAAGAACCGCGCGCTGACGCCCTCGCGCGTCCCGAGCGCCGAGGCGAGCGCCTTCGACCACAAGGGCTCGGAACTCTACGCCGAGTACCAGGAGCGGCTGCGGACGCTCAACGCCTGCGACTTCGGCGACCTGCTGCTGCACGTCCTCGGGATTCTCCAGACCCAGGACGACATCCTCGCGATGTACCAGCGCTGGTTCCGCTACATCCTCGTCGACGAGTACCAGGACACCAACGTCGCCCAGTACCTCTGGCTCCGCCTCCTCGCCGGCAGCCACCACAACATCTGCTGCGTCGGCGACGACGACCAGTCGATCTACGGCTGGCGCGGCGCCGAGGTCGGCAACATCCTGCGCTTCGAGACCGACTTCCCCGGAGCGCAGGTGATCCGTCTCGAGCAGAACTACCGCTCGACGCCGCATATCCTCGCCGCCGCCTCGGGCGTGATCGCCGAGAACGAGAAGCGCCTCGGCAAGACGCTGTGGACGGAACTGCCGCAGGGCGAGCGGGTCCGGCTGATCGGCCACTGGGACGGCGAGGACGAAGCCCGCTGGATTGGCGAGGAGATCGAGGCCTACGGCCAGGGGACCCGCGGGCTCGATCCGGTCCCCGCCGACGGCGTCGCGATCCTGGTCCGCGCCTCCTTCCAGATGCGCGCCTTCGAGGACCGCTTCCTGACCATCGGCCTGCCCTACCGCGTCATCGGCGGCCCGCGCTTCTACGAGCGCATGGAGATCCGCGACGCGATGGCCTATTTCCGCGTCGCGGTCAGCCCCGACGACGACCTCGCCTTCGAGCGCATCGTGAACACCCCCAAGCGCGGCCTCGGCGACAAGGCGATCCAGGAGCTGAACCGCGTCGCGCGCGCGAACGGCGTGCCGCTGCTCGACGCCGCCCGCCTGCTCGCCCGCGACGGCGGCCTGCCCGCCCGCGCCTGCGGCGCGCTCGGCGTCCTCGTCGACCAGTTCGACCGCTGGGCCGCGGCGATCCGCGCCGAGCCCGGCGGCCATGTCGCGC
>CAYTMB010000541.1:0-1985 GCA_964438465.1 uncultured Rhodovulum sp.
GTGCTCGTCGTCGACAAGCGCGAGGCCGGCGGCTACACCACGCCGGTCGAATGCGTCGGCGACTTCGCCACCTATGTCAGCCGCATCCGCCAGGACCCGACCATCGACAACGGCCTCAACCTCTGGGTGGTCAGCGACAACCTGCGCAAGGGCGCCGCGCTCAACGCCGTGCAGATCGCCGAGCTGCTCGGCCGCCGGGTGCTGAAGAAGGGCTGATCTGGGCGATCGCCTCCCGTGCGGGCGCGTTAACACAGGTTCCCAAAGAGTTGATTTTTTCTGGAATTTCCTTTAAAATCAAATAGATGTCTGTCTGTGCACGCGTGCACACGCGGGCGCGCCGGCAGGGCATGGATGAGCTCCGCCCGGGGCTTCAATCCATCAGCGCGTCGAGCGCCGACCGGCGCTCGCCGGGGCCGAGGCGCAGGAACATCTGCCGCGCCTTCTTCACGTCGGCGGCCTTGCCGCTGGCCGCGGCCTGGCGCAGCGCGACGACGGTCGGATCCTCGGCGCTGCGGATGAAGGCCAGCGCGCGGGCGAGGCCCGCCATCGTGTCGCGGTCGATTCCGGTCTCGTCCATGCGGCGGCGTCCCCGTTCCCTGGTCGCGGGCAGTCTCGCGCGGAGCGCCGGTCCCGGCAAGCCGTCGCGGGAACGTGCGGCGCGGCGGGCTTGCGCGCCGGGCCGGGGCGCGGCATTGCTCGGCGGTCATGTCGCGTAAGCTGGTCCCGTCCGCCCCGCTCCCCCGCCGCCGCCCGCCGCGGGCGCTGGCCTGGGTCGCGGCCCTGGTCCTCGTGCTGGCGCTCCCCGTCCTGCTCGCCCTGCAGACCGCGCCGCGCGCGGGCGGCGGCGCGCCGCCCGACGCGGCGGCGGCGCGCGACGCGCTGGCCGCCGGCCAGGCGCTGCGCGCCTTCATCGAATCCGGCGCCTCCGAGGGCAGGCTCACGCTCTCCGCCGCCGAGATCAACGCGCTGCTGGCCTCGGCGGCGCGGGTCGCGCCCGGCGTGGCGGGGGCGACCCGGCTGGCGCCCGACGGCGTCGCGCTGGATCTGTCGCTCGGCGCGCCCTGGCTGCCCGCCGGGCTGTGGGCCAACCTGTCGCTGGGGGTGGCGGCGCCGGCGGACCGGCTGGAGATCGTCTCGGCCCGGCTCGGGCGGCTGCCCTTGCCGCCGGCGCTGGTCGAGGCGGCGCTGGCGCGCGGGCTCGACCGCGCGATCGGCGCGCCGGGGCTGGGGCGCGCGGCGCTCGACGGCGTCGCCGGCGTCGCGGTCGAGGGCGACGCGGCGGTGATCGACATCGCCTTCGCGCCCGGCGAGGGACAGGCGCTGGCCGACCGGCTGCGCGCGCGGCTGAACTTCGCCGCCGGCGGCGCCGACCTCGAGCCGATCCGCGCCCAGCTCTACTTCCTGCACCGCGCCGGCGTTGAGGGCGCGGTCGGATTGGACGGCTCGTTCGCACCGTTCCTGCGGACGATGATCGACCGCGCCGAGCGCCAGTCGAAGCGCTACGCCGACCTGCCGGACCGCGAGCTGGCCGCCGCCGGGCTGCTGGCGCTGACGCTCTACTGCGGCGAGCCGGCGCTGGCCCCGGCGATCGGCGTCGGCCCGACCGAGGCGATGCGCGGCGACGCCAACACCTGCGCGCCCGCGACGCTGGGCGGGCGCGACGACCTCAAGCGGCATTTCGCGGTTTCGGCCGGGCTCTACGCCGCCAGCACCGCCGAGGCGGCCTTCGGCATCGGCGAGCTGAAGGAGCTGCTCGACAGCGGCGCCGGCGGCTCCGGCTTCAGCTTCGACGACCTCGCCGCCGATCTCGCCGGCGCCCGCTTCGCCGCCACCCTTCTCGCCACGCCGGAGGCCGGCTGGCCGGCGCTGCGCGCGCGCATCACGGGCGAGTCCGCCATCCTGCCCGAGACCGCGGATCTGCCGACCCGGCTCAGCGCCGCCGCCTTCGAGGCGCGGTTCGGCAGCGTCGACAGCCCGGAATACGC
>CAYTMB010000542.1:0-1960 GCA_964438465.1 uncultured Rhodovulum sp.
AGCTCGACGCCGGCAAGGGCGTCGTCCGCGACCTGATCGAGGAGTGAACCTCGTCTTCTCGGAGCGCGCCTGGGCGCACTACCTGCACTGGCAGGAGACGGACAAGGCCATGCTGCGCAAGGTGAACGCGCTCATCAAGGAATGCCTGCGCCACCCGTTCGAGGGCACGGGCAAGCCCGAGCCGCTCAAGGGCGACCTGGCCGGCCTCTGGTCCCGCCGCATCGACCGCGAGCACCGCCTGGTCTACCGCGTCACCGCCACGGCGCTCGAACTGGTGCAGTGCCGCTACCACTACTAGGCGGCCGCCTCCACATCCGTCCGCGCGAAATCCTCGCCCACGAACAGCAGCGGCGCCCCCTCCGCCTTCGCCACCGCATAGGCCATGCAGTCGCCGAAGTTCAGCCCCGCCGCATGCCGCCCCTTGCCGTAGCGCAGGAACGCCTCCGTCGCCGCCCGCGCGTGCTCGGCCGTGAACGGCGCGACGCCGAGCCCGAGCGTCGCCAGCAGCTCCTCCACCACCGGCCGGCTGTCCGGTCCCTTGCGCCCGGCCATCACCATGCAGGTCTCCAGGTAGCAGGGCGCCGGCGCCGACCCGCCGCCGGCCAGGGCGATGGCGCGGGCCAGCGCGTCCGCCCCGGCCTCTCCGCGCAGCATCGCCACGAGCGCCGACGAATCGACGATCACCGCGACGGAATCCCGTCCGCGTCGTAGCCGAGGATCTCGTCGTCGGTCAGGTCGCTCACGTCGGGCATCGCCGCGACGCGCGCGGCGATCTCCCGGACCTTCCGGACCTTCTCCTCGATCTCCGCCTCCCGCGCCGCCGCGGCGCGCGCCATCTCCTCGGCCAGCACCTGCCGCAGCGCCTCGGTCATCGAGACCCCGCGGGTGGCCGCGATCTCGCGCACCATCCATTCCACCTGGTCATTCTTGATCGACAGGCCCATTCGCTTGCCTTCCATACTCTGGATTCGATTATAGAACGTGCCGGCGGCTGAAGCAATCAGGACATCGCCTTGCCTCTTGCGTTACGCCGGCGGCCATCGAGATCGCCCGATGTCGCTGTCACTCCCCGGTCGGCGCCGCGGCTCCGACCCGATCCGGACGCTCACGAATTAACCATGCTCGCTCGGCGACACTTGCGGATCGGCGGATATCCGCCTAACTGCCCGCTCTACTCCAGGGGACACCGGACATGTTCGACCGCATCGCGGTTTTTCTTGCGGCCTGCCTCGCCTTCGCGGGCGTCGCGGCCAACGCCGCCACGCTGAACGAGGCGGATATGGCGGGGGGCGCCTTCGGCGCCGCGTGGAACGCGCCGACCGCCGTGGGCGCCGGGATCGACAGGATCACCGGGACCGGAGGGCAGAACCAGTACGACAACTTCGTGTTCACCCTGCCCGCCGGCGCGCAGCGGCTGAGCTTCGACTTCGCCGCCCCGGCGGGCGCCGGCCAGTCCTATTCCGCCGGCGGCGAGATTCTCTATTCCGCGACGCCGTTCCGCTGGGGCTGGGACGGCGCGCGCGTGGCGACGCCGATCCAGGTCGACTACGACAAGCCGCAGCAGTCGCTGGCGCTGGATCTGGCGACAGACTTCGTCGGCACGCTCTACCTCGCGCTGAACTTCACCCACGGCGCCGATCTGTCCTACACCATCTCGGCGCCGCGCAACGCTCCGGCGCCGGTCCCGCTGCCGGCGGGCCTCGTGCTGATGGGCACCGCCGCCGCGGCGCTTGGCGCAGTCCGTCTCGCCCGGCGCGGCCGGACGACGCCGGCCGCCTGAGCGCGCAGGGCATCCCGGGGGCCGACGGCGCGCCGCGCGCGCGGGTCCAGGCTCACCCCGCCTCGTCCCACGCTTGCGCCCCGCTCCGGAGGCGGGACGATCCCGAGCGCGTCGCTTCGAACAAGCGCCCCGCGCAAGCCCGGCGGATCGGTGCGCCCGGGTCCGGACCGTCACGGTCGC
>CAYTMB010000543.1:0-1957 GCA_964438465.1 uncultured Rhodovulum sp.
CGCGCGGGGCGGCGCCCCGCTGATGCGATCCGGGGCGCGCGTCTTTCGAAGGCTGCGCCCGAGGCGATCAAGCGGAGTTCGTGTCAGTCGCCGCCGATGATCTGGTTCATCGACTTGGACGGCTCGGCGCAGCCGGCCTCGCCGACGATGCGCGCCGGAACGCCCGCCACGGTCTTGCAGGGCGGCACCGGGTCGAGCACCACCGATCCGGCGGCGATGCGGCTGCAATGGCCGACGGTGATGTTGCCGAGCACCTTGGCCCCCGCCCCGATCAGCACGCCGTCGCCGATCTTGGGGTGGCGGTCGCCCTCCTCCTTGCCGGTGCCGCCGAGCGTCACCGAATGCAGCATCGAGACGTTGTCGCCGACCACCGCGGTCTCGCCGATCACGATGGAATGCGCGTGGTCGATCATCACGCCGCGCCCGACCCGGGCGGCGGGGTGGATGTCGACGCCGAACAGCTCGGAGGTGCGCATCTGCACGAAATAGGCCATGTCGGGGCGCTGGCTGCGCCACAGCCAGTGGCCGATCCGGTAGCTCTGCAACGCCTGGAAGCCCTTGAAGAACAGCAGCGGCTGCAGATAGCTGTGGCAGGCCGGGTCGCGCTCGAACACCGCCAGCAGGTCGGCGCGCGCGGCGATCCCGAGATCGGGGTCGTCGGCGTAGGCCGCGTCGGCGATCTCGCGCAGGATCAGGTCGCTCATCTCGACCGAGGCGAGCTTCTGGGCGATGCGGAAGCTGAGCGCGCGTTCGAGGCTGGCGTGGTGCAGCACGCCGGCGTGCACCAGGCTCGCCATCAGCGGCTCGTGGCGCTCGACCCGCCCGGCCTCGCCGCGGATCGCCGTCCAGACCGGATCGATGCTGGCGAACTGCGCGATCGTCTTCGCCATGAGGGTATCCTTTCCGGGATGGTTGCGCGGAAAATTGCCCCCGCGGCGACAAAAATCAACCCCGTCCGCAGAGGCGCGCAAAAAATCATGTCCGGCAGGTCACGCCGTCCAGCGGATGTCCGCGGGCCGCGAGCGCGCCGCCACCAGCCGGGCGTTGGGCAGGTCGTTGCCCTCGGCCTTCGCCCGCGCCGCCTCCGGGCCGAGCCCGTGGTCGAGCCAGCGTGCGACCAGCCGCCGTTCGAGCTCGTCCTCCGCCGCCTCGACGAAGAGCGTGCGGTCGAAGCGGGACGCCAGCGCGTCCCAGGGCGGGTCGCGCAGCAGCAGGTAATTGCCCTCGATCACAATCACCGGCTGCCCGGGCAGGATGATCGCGGCGCCGGCGCGCGAGATCTCGAGCGCGCGGTCGAACACCGGCACCGCGACCGGGCGGTCGGCGGCGCGGACCCGGTCGAGCGCCACGGCGAGGCCGTCCACGTCGAAGGTCTGCGGCGCGCCCTTGCGCGGGCGCAGGCCGCGCGCCTCGAGCACGGCGTCGTCGTAGTGGAAGCCGTCCATCGGCATCAGCGCCGCGGCGCCCGGGGCCTCGGCCTCGAGCGCCGCGATCAGCGCCCCGGCCAAGGTCGACTTGCCCGACCCCGGCGCCCCGGCGACGGCGAAGACGTAGCGCCGGCGGCCCGCCGCCCGGGCGAGGATGTCCCGGGCGAGGTCGCCGATCCGGTCGCTCACGCCGCGAGGGCCTCGGCCGGCGGCTCCTTGGCGCCGGTCATGAAGGCCACCGCGTCGGACATGGTGTAGTCCTTGGGATCGACCACGCAGAGCCGCTTGCCGAGGCGGTGGATGTGGATGCGGTCCGCCACCTCGAACACATGCGGCATGTTGTGGCTGATCAGGATGATCGGGATCCCGCGCGAGCGCACGTCGCGGATCAGGTCCAGCACCCGGCGGCTTTCCTTGACGCCAAGCGCCGCGGTCGGCTCGTCCAGGATCACCACCTTCGACCCGAAGGCCGCGGCCCGCGCCACAGCCACCCCCTGCCGCTGGCCGCCCGACAGGGTTTCCACCGCCTG
>CAYTMB010000544.1:0-1949 GCA_964438465.1 uncultured Rhodovulum sp.
TCCTGCGGCGCGGCGTCGGCTTCGTGCAGATCCCGACGACGCTGCTGGCGCAGGTGGACAGCTCGGTCGGCGGCAAGACCGGGATCAACTCGGCCCGCGGCAAGAACCTGATCGGGGCGTTCCACCAGCCGCGGCTGGTGCTGGCCGACACCGGCCTGCTCGACACGCTGCCGCCGCGCGACTTTCTCGCCGGATACGGCGAGGTGGTGAAATACGGCCTGCTCGGCGACGCCGGGTTCTTCGGCTGGCTGGAGGCGAACGCGCCGCGGCTGGCGGCGGGCGACGCGGCGGCGCGGATCCACGCGATCCGGCGGTCCTGCGAGATGAAGGCCGGCATCGTCGCGCGCGACGAGACCGAGCAGGGCGAGCGCGCGCTGCTGAACCTCGGGCACACCTTCGGCCATGCGCTGGAGGCGGCGACCGGCTATTCGGACCGGCTGCTGCACGGCGAGGGCGTGGCGATCGGCTGCGCTTTGGCGTTCGAGGTCTCGTCGGCGCTGGGGCTGTGTCCGCAGGAGGCGCCGAGCCGGGTGGCCGCGCATCTGGAGGCGATGGGGATGAAGCGCCGGCTGGCGGACATCCCGGGCGCGCTGCCGGACGCGGACGGGCTGCTGCGGCTGATGGAGCAGGACAAGAAGGTGAAGGGCGGGCGCATCGCCTTCGTCCTGGCGCGCGACATCGGCGCGGCCTTCGTCGAGCCGGCCGCCGATCTCGGCGTGGTGCGGCGGGTGCTGCGCGACGCGCTGGACGCGCGGCGGGGTTGAGGCGATCAAACCCCCGACACCGCGTGGCGTTATGGGCCCGCGGGCGCGTCGACAGCTTGCTTAATGGCACGTTATCCTGTTGTGTCAAAGCTGACCCAAGCCTGATCCGAGTCGGAGAATCGATGCCGCTGCCTGCCAATCCGCTGCGCCTCCCGGTCGTCACCCTGGCCCTGGCCCTGTGCCTGTCGGCGGGGGTCGGCGGCGTGGCCTCGGCCCAGACCGAGACGGAAATCTCCGCCATCGAGATCGCGCCGCCGGGCATGACCGGTTCCGACGTGTTCGTCGCGGAGACGGTGGTGGAGTCGAGCACGGCGCCGGCCGTGCGGTTCACCCTCGGCGCCGGCGCCGCCTATTCGCCGGACTACTTCGGAGCGGACGAATATTCGTTCGGTCCGGCCGGCGTGCTGCGGTTCGACTACGTCCGGCTGCCCGGCGGGTTCGAGTTCGGCTCCTCCGGCGCGGTCGGCTTCCTGCAGGGCTTCGGGCCGCGCGGATCGGCCCGCTACATCGGGAAGCGGGAGTCGTCGGACCATTCGGCGATCGACGGGCTCGACGATGTCGACGCGGCGCTGGAGTTGGGCCTCGGGCTCGGTTACGACGCGATGTACTGGCGGGCCTTCGCGGATCTGCGCTACGGCGTGATCGGCCACCACGCCTGGGTCGGCGAGTTCGGCGCGGACGCGATCCTGCGGCCGAACGACGCCTGGGTGGTGAACTTCGGTCCGCGCGCGTCCTGGGGCGCCGGCGGGTTCATGTCCGACTATTTCGGGATCAGTTCGCGCGAGGCGGACAAGTCCGGGCTGAAGGCCTACGACGCTTCGGCCGGGTTCTACGGGGTCGGGGTCGAGCTTGGCGCGCGCTATTCGTTCTCGGAGGCCTGGGGCGTCGAGGGCAGGGCCACCTACGAGCGGCTGATCAACGACGCCGCGGATTCGCCGATCACCGAGGGGGGCTCGGCGAACCAGTACGGGATGCAGGTGCTGCTGACGCGCAGCCTCAGCCTCGGGTTCTAGGGCGGGGTCAGGTCCGGCGGAGACGGCGCTCCGGCTCCAGAGTCCTGGTTTGTCGCGACTGTCTTATAACGATCGCCGGATGATGGCGTTGTTCCGACGCCCGGCGCTAAGCGAACAGGCGCCGCTTTCCCGCCGATTTTGGCGCGTGACAAAATCGGCACGCGCCTGCCCG
>CAYTMB010000545.1:0-1944 GCA_964438465.1 uncultured Rhodovulum sp.
GCCGCGCCCCGGCCTCGACGGCGGCCAGCGCGTTCGCCGTCGCCATGCCGAGGTCATTGTGGCAATGCGTCGCGAACACGATCTCGTCGGCGCCCGGAACCCGCTCGATCAGCATCCGGATCAGCGCGGCGCTCTCGCGCGGCGCGGTGTAGCCCACCGTGTCGGGGATGTTGATCGTGGTCGCGCCGGCCTTGACCGCGATCTCGACCACCCGGCAGAGATAGTCGTGCTCGGTCCGGGTGGCGTCCATCGGCGACCACTGCACGTTGTCGCACAGGTTGCGCGCATGGCTCACCGTGTCGTGGATCCGCTCGGCCATCTGGTCCATGTCGAGGTTCGGGATCGCCCGGTGCAGCGGCGAGGTGCCGATGAAGGTGTGGATGCGCGGCCGCCTCGCGTGCCGCACCGCCTCCCAGCAGCGGTCGATGTCCTTGACGCTCGCCCGCGCGAGGCCGCAGACCACGGCGGACTGCGCCATGCGGGCGATGGCGGTCACCGCCTCGAAATCGCCCTCCGAGGCGATGGGGAAGCCCGCCTCGATGATGTCGACGCCCATCTCGTCGAGCAGCGCCGCGATCTGGAGCTTCTCCTCCAGCGTCATCGTGGCGCCGGGCGACTGCTCGCCGTCGCGCAGGGTGGTGTCGAATATGAGGACGCGGTCCTGTGCGGATTTGTCGGTCATGGCTGTAGGTCCCGAAGAAAAGAGGTGTCTCGCGGCGCGATCCCGGTCATCCCCTGAGCGCGCGCGCCGAACCCCGGCGCGCTCAGAGGCGGCCTAGCAGCAGCGGGCGACCGGCGGGGATCGACCCTGCCGCGCATCCGTCCGTCCCGATGATCCGCGCATCCTCGAACATGCGCGGCACTATACGCGGGCCGCGTGAAAGTTAAAGCCGCAATTTCACCGCGCCGGCGCCGCGGGCGGCCGCCGCCCCGGCCGCGCGCGCCGCGGCGGCGTTTCGTCCCGCCCGCGCGCCCGGCCCGCCCGAATCCGCGACCGCGGGGAACCGGGGCCGATCGGGCCTTGCCCGCCCGCCCCCGATTGCGCTTCAATGGCGCCGACAGCACGGGATCGGCGGCCGGTCGGGCCACGACGGTTCCCGGCCGGGGGGACACGGACGTGGACGCGCAGACCAGCAGCGGGCGCAGCACGGCGCTCGCGCCGCTCTCCAACCGCACCTTCCGCACCTTCTGGCTGGCCAGCCTCGCCTCGAACCTCGGCGGCCTGATCCAGGCCGTCGGCGCCGCCTGGGCGATGACCACGCTCACCGCCTCCGCCGACATGGTGGCGCTGGTGCAGGCCTCGACCACGCTGCCGATCATGCTGTTCTCGCTCGCCTCGGGCGCCATCGCCGACAACCTCGACCGCCGGCGGGTGATGATCTACGCCCAGTTCGGGATGCTCGCGGTCTCGATCGCGCTGGCGCTCTGCGCCTGGGCCGGCCTGCTCACGCCCTGGCTGCTGCTCGGCTTCACCTTCGCGATCGGCTGCGGCGTCGCGCTCAACAACCCGTCCTGGCAGGCCTCGCTCGGCGACATCGTCCCGCGCGCCGATCTCCCCGCGGCGGTCGCGCTCAACTCGGTCGGCTTCAACCTGACGCGCAGCGTCGGCCCGGCGATCGGCGGCCTGATCGTCGCCACCGCCGGCGTCGCCGCCGCCTTCGCGGTCAACGCCGCCAGCTATATCGCGATCATCGGCGCGCTGCTGGTGTGGAAGCCGAAGTTCCCCCCGCGCACCCTGCCGCCCGAAAGCCTCGGCCAGGCGATGGGCGCGGGCCTGCGCTATGTCGCGATGTCGCCGCATATCTGGGTGGTCGTGCTGCGCAGCTTCCTGTTCGGGCTGACGTCGGTCGCGGTGCTCGCGCTGCTGCCCGTCGTCGCGCGGCACACCGTCGGCGGCGGCGCGCTGACCTACGGCCTGCTGCTCGGCGCCTTCGGGGTCGGGGC
>CAYTMB010000546.1:0-1939 GCA_964438465.1 uncultured Rhodovulum sp.
GATGCACCTGGTTGGTGCCCGAGACGTTCTCGTAGGCCGCCGCCAGCACCTCGCGATGGGTGTCCTCCAGCCGGTCCAGCCGCTCCTCCAGCCGCTCGACCAGCACGCCGCGCAGATCGACGACGTTGCGCCCGGCCGCGCGGCGGTCGGCGGCGACCAGCGCGCGCATCAGCTGCTGGTCCTCGAGGATCAGCGCCGGATCGGACAGGATGGTCGCGCGCAGCCCGGCCAGCGCCTCCTCGGTCATCGCCGGCGCGCTCACGCGATCTTCTGGCCGGTGGCGGCCCAATCCTTCAGGAAGCCCGCCAGCCCCTTGTCGGTCAGCGGATGCGAGACCAGCGAGCGCAGCACCGCCGGCGGCGCGGTGATCACGTCGGCCCCGATCAGCGCCGCCGTGCGCACATGGTTGGCGCTGCGGATCGAGGCGGCAAGGATCTCGGTGCCGAAGCCGTAGTTGTCGTAGATGGTGCGGACGTCCTGGATCAGCTCCATGCCGTCGAGATTGATGTCGTCCAGCCGCCCGACGAAGGGGCTGATGAACGTCGCCCCCGCCTTGGCGGCCAGCAGCGCCTGGTTGGCCGAAAAGCACAGCGTCACGTTCACCATCCGGCCCTCGCCGGCGAAGGTCTTGCAGGCGGCCAGCCCGGCCCAGGTCAGCGGCACCTTGATCGCGATATTGTCGGCGATCGCGGCCAGCTTGCGGCCCTCCTCGATCATCGCGTCGTATTCGGTCGCGGTCACCTCCGCGCTGACCGGCCCGTCGACCAGCGCGCAGATCTCGCGCGTGACCTCGACGATGTCGCGGCCCGATTTCAGGATCAGGCTCGGATTCGTCGTCACGCCGTCGAGCAGGCCGAGCGCGTTCAACTCGGTGATGTCGGCGATCTCGGCGGTATCGACGAAGAATTTCATCGGGATGCTTCCTTGCCTGTCGGGCGTCAGCCCTTGTGGTGTTGCGCGATGATAGCCCAAGGTCTTGCGCGATGGAACACCCGACTCACGCCCCCGAGCGGTTCGAGGCCGGCGCGGCGGTGGCGGTCGTCACCGCCGAGGGGCTCGACCGCGCGCTCGACTACCGCGCCCCGCAAGGCGGTGTGGGCCTTGGCGATTTCGTCGCCGTCCCGCTCGGGCCGCGCCGCGTGCTCGGCGTGGTCTGGGGCCCCGGAACCGGCGGCTTCGCGCCGGAAAAGCTGCGCGACATCGCGGCGATCCTCGACATCGCGCCGATGCGGCCGCAGATGCGCGCCTTCCTCGCCCGCGCCGCCGACTACACCCTCACCCCGCTCACCGCCATGCTGCGCCTCGCCACCCGCGCCCCCGGCCTCGGCGAGCCGCCGGGCGCGCGGCCGCTCCTGCGCCGCAGCGGCGCCGAGCCGGACCGGATGACCGACGCGCGCGCGCGCGTGCTCGCCGCCTTCGACGCCTACGGCAATCTCGGCTTCGCCCCGGGCGAGCTGGCGCAGCTCGCCGGTGTAAGCTCGGGCGTGCTCAAGGGGCTGGAGGCGCAGGGCGTGATCCTGCGCGAGACCGTCGCCCGCGACGCGCCGTATCCCGCGCTCGACCCCGCCGCGCCGGCCCGCGCGCTGTCCGCCGATCAGGCCGCCGCCGCTGCGACCCTGCGCGCCACCGTCGCGGCCGGCGGCTATTCGACCACGCTGCTGAAGGGGGTCACCGGCTCGGGCAAGACCGAGGTCTATCTCGAGGCGGTCGCCGAGACCCTCGCCCGCGGCCGGCAGGCGCTGGTGCTCCTGCCCGAGATCGCGCTGTCGGTCGAATTCCTCGACCGCGTCGAGGCCCGCTTCGGCGCCCGCCCCGCCGAATGGCACTCCGGCGTCACCCAGGGCGGCCGCCGCCGCGCCTGGCGCGCGGTGGCCGACGGCGGCGCCCGGCTGGTGGTCGGCGCCCGCTCGGCGCTGTTCCTGCCGTTCCGCGCGCTCGG
>CAYTMB010000547.1:0-1938 GCA_964438465.1 uncultured Rhodovulum sp.
CCGGCGCCCCTCGCCTTCCGCCATGGGCTCCAGGCGACGGACCGGGCAAGGCTCCGCTGGAGCCTCGCCTTTCCGGTCCAAAGGAGGGACGAGACCGAGGGCGCCGCTTGGAACGAGCGCCCCGCACGAGTTCGGCGGATCGGCGCATCCAAGTCCGGACGGTCACCGTCGCGCAGCCTGTCAACGCCTTGTTAGCGATTCAGTTATCCCGAAATATCAACAACTTGCCGAATATTCACGCTGAATAGCCCGGTCAGCGCAGCTTCGACGAGATCATCCCGGTCGCGAACCCGCCCATCCGCAGCTCGCCCTGCAGCCGCTGGAACTCGATCTTCGGGCAGCGATCCATCACCACCGTCAGCCCCGCCGCCTCGGCCCGCGCCGCCGCGTCCTCGTCGACCACCCCGATCTGCATCCAGATCGTGCGCAGCCCCCGCCCCGTCAGCGCCGCCATCGCCGCATCGACCACCCCCCCCGCCTCCTGCGAGCGGCGGAAGATGTCGACCATGTGGATCTCCCCGAGGTTCGCCGGCAGCGACGCGAGATCGGGCCAGACCCGCTCCCCCAGCAGCGTCTCGCCGCCGTAGGCCGGGTTGACCGGGATCACCCGGAACCCCTTCAGCGACAGATACCGCGCGACATAGAACGACGGCCGGATCTGGTTCTTCGACACCCCCACCACCGCGATCGTCTTGGTCCGCGCGAACACCGCCCGCAGCTCCGCGTCGCTGTGCCTGCGGATCATCGCCATCCTCCGTCGCCCGCAAAAAAGCGCCCGGAAGAGGTCCGGGCGCAAAGTCGGAACGAGGGACAGTGAGATGAAGCAGGGCAGTTCCAATCCATCTGCTTCCTTCCTGATATGGGAGTTCCACACCGCCCCACAAAGGCCGCTAAACGATTTGTGATCGCCATCTCAGCCGCCCGCCGCCCGCGCCCGCGTCGCCGCATAGAGCGCCACCGCCGCCGCATTCGAGACGTTGAGCGAGCCGAACTCCCCCGCCGCCGGGATCCGGGCCATCCGGTCGCACAGCTTCGTGGTCAGCTCGCGCAGCCCCGGCCCCTCCGCTCCCAGCGCCAGCGCCAGCGGCCGGTCCGCGAAGTCCGCGACCGCCGGATCGAGATCCATCTCCGCCGCGCCGTCCAGCCCGACGGTGGCGTAGCCCATCTCGCGCAGCGCCCCCATCGCGCCGGCCAGGTTCGGAACCCGCAGATACGCCAGCCGCTCCAGCGCCCCCGACGCCGCCTTGGCCAGCGCCCCGGTCTCCGGCGCGGAATGGCGATGCGGCGCCAGCACCGCCCGCGCCCCGAACACCTCCGCCGAGCGCAGCACCGCGCCGACGTTGTGCGGGTCGGTCACCCGGTCGAGCAGCAGCACCAGCGGCGCGTCGCCCCGCGGCGCGCAGACCTCGGACACCGAGCCCCAGTCCAGCGGCGCCACCTCCAGCGCCGCCCCCTGGTGCACCGACTGCGGATCGAGCGGGGCTGGAAACCGCCGCGCATCGGCGATCTCGGGGGTGATGCCCGACGCCGCGATCGCCTCGGCCAGCCGGTCCGCCGCATTCTGCGTGACGATCAGCCGCCGCCGCTCCCGGCGCTGGTTGAGAAGGGCGTCGCGCACCGCGTGCAGCCCGAACAGCCAGAGCGCCGCCTCCGGCTGCGTGGCCCGCGCCCGCTCGCGCGAGATCGCCCAGTCCGGCTTCCTGCCCAAGTCTGCGCTCCCCGTCCGCGGTCCCGCCCGGCTTAGCCGCGCGCGGGGCCCCGGGCAAGTCCGCCCCGCCAGTTTCCCGCGGGGCCGTCAGCCGGCGCCCGTTTTCCCGTTGACGACACCGCCCCGCCTGCCCTATTCCGCCCCCACTCGCTCGGGGCGCAGGTCCGGACATCCGCGGAGGGGTGGCAGAGCGGTCAAATGCAACGGACTGTAAATCCGTCGGGGTAACC
>CAYTMB010000548.1:0-1938 GCA_964438465.1 uncultured Rhodovulum sp.
AGCGCCTGCACGAAGCCCTGGCTCGACGGGTGGTGCGGCACCGGCGTCGCCGCCGCGGCGATGTTCGGCGCCGAGCCCATGCCGGCCTCGTTGGAGAACAGGCCGCGCTTGACCCCGTTCAGCATCGCCGCCGCCACGCCGCCGACCACGCCGCCGCCGACCTCGGCGAAGCCGAAGGCGCTGCCGATGATATGCCAGAGCATCGCCGGCACCTCGGAGAGGTTGGTGACGAGCACGTAGAGCGCCACCAGCAGGTAGGCGCCCGCCATGAACGGCACGACGTATTCGGCGACGGTCGCGATCTTGCGGATGCCGCCGAAGATCACGATGGCGGTCAGGCCGGCGAGCACGACCCCGGTGGCGAGCTTCGGCACGCCGAAGGCCCCGACCATCGCGTCGGCGATCGAGTTCGCCTGGACCGCGTTGAAGACGAGGCCGAAGGACAGGATCAGGCAGACCGAGAACACCGACCCGAGCCAGGGCAGCCCCAGCCCCCGCGCGATGTAGAAGGCCGGGCCGCCGCGATAGACGCCGCTGCCGCCGCCGTCCTTGTCGTGCACCTTGTAGAGCTGCGCGAGGGTCGATTCCGAATAGGCGGTGGCCATGCCGACCAGCGCCACCATCCACATCCAGAAGATCGCGCCCGGCCCGCCCAGCGTCAGCGCCACCGCGACGCCGGCGATGTTGCCGGTGCCGACCCGGCTGGCGAGGCTGGTGCACAGCGCCTGGAAGGGCGAGATGCCCTCCTTGTCGGTCTCGGGCGCGCTGACCACCACGCGGAACATCTCGCGGAAATGCAGGATCTGCTGGAACCTGAGGCGGATCGTGAAATACACCCCGACCGCCAGCAGGCCGTAGATCAGCACGTAGCCCCAGAAGATGGTGTTCAGAAAGTCGATGATCGCCGTCATGTCGTCCCCCGTTTTCGAGCAGTTACCGGCGCAACCCTCCCGTATTTTCAACCGACGCTAGAAGAGCGCCCGCGGCCCCGTCAATCATTCCCTGCGCGCCGGGGTCGCGGAGCCCCCCGAGCGCGCGGAATAAGCGGTTGCGCGCCGCTTCTCGCCCGCACTATCCTTGGGGCCAGCGGTCCGCTGCGAGGGTCTGAACGCCATGGAAATCAAGACGGTCGGCGTCATCGGCGCGGGCCAGATGGGCAACGGCATCGCGCATGTCTTCGCGCTGGCGGGCTACGACGTGCTGCTCAACGACGTCTCCGAAACGGCGCTGGGCGCGGCCCCGGAGCGCATCCGCGGCAACATCGACCGCCAGGTGGCGCGCGGCAAGATCACCGCGGCGGAGCGCGACGCGGCGCTTGCGCGGATCCGGATCGAGCCGGAGCTGGCCCGTCTCGGCCCGCTCGACCTGATCATCGAGGCCGCGACCGAGCGCGAGCCGCTCAAGCACCAGATCTTCGCCGCGCTGAAGCCGCATCTCGGCGCGCAGACGATCCTGACCTCGAACACCTCGTCGATCTCGATCACCCGGCTCGCGGCGGTCACCGACCGGCCCGAGCGGTTCATGGGCTTCCATTTCATGAACCCGGTGCCGGTGATGCAGCTCGTCGAGCTGATCCGCGGCATCGCCACCGACGAGCCGACCTACCGCACCCTCGCCGGCGTGGTGGAGCGCCTCGGCAAGACCGCCGCCAGCTCCGAGGACTATCCCGCCTTCATCGTCAACCGCATCCTGATCCCGATGATCAACGAGGCGGTCTACACGCTCTATGAGGGCGTCGGCACGGTGACCTCGATCGACATGGCGCTGCGCCTCGGGGCCAACCACCCGATGGGGCCGCTGGCGCTGGCCGATTTCATCGGGCTCGACACCTGCCTCGCGATCATGAACGTGCTGCACGACGGGCTGGCGGACACCAAGTACCGCCCCTGCCCGCTGCTGGTGAAATACGTCGAGGCCGGCTGGCTCGGCCGCAAGACC
>CAYTMB010000549.1:0-1932 GCA_964438465.1 uncultured Rhodovulum sp.
TGAAGCCCGAGCGCGGGCTGCTCAGGCTGCGCAAGGAGATGGACCTCTACGCCAACCTGCGCCCGGCGCAGTGCTTCGACGCGCTGGCCGATTTCTCGTCGCTGAAGCGCGAGGTGATCGCCGGGCTCGACATCCTGATCGTGCGCGAGCTGACCTCCGGAGTCTATTTCGGCGAGCCGCGCGGCATCTTCCAGGAGGGCAACGAGCGCGTCGGGATCAACACCCAGCGCTACACCGAGAGCGAGATCGAGCGGGTCTGCCGCGCCGCCTTCGAGCTGGCGCGCAAGCGGTCGAACAAGCTCTGCTCGATGGAGAAGGCGAACGTGATGGAATCGGGCGTGCTGTGGCGCGAGGTCGCGGCCCGCGTCGGCGCCGACTACCCCGACGTCGCGCTCAGCCACATGTACGCAGACAACGGCGCGATGCAGCTGGTGCGCGCGCCGGCGCAGTTCGACGTCATCGTCACCGACAACCTGTTCGGCGACATCCTGTCGGACATCGCCGCGATGCTGACCGGCTCGCTCGGGATGCTGCCCTCGGCCTCGCTCGGCGCGCCGATGGCGAACGGCCGGCCGAAGGCGCTGTATGAGCCGGTGCACGGCTCGGCCCCTGACATCGCCGGCTCGGGCAAGGCGAACCCGATCGCCTGCATCCTCAGCTTCGCGATGGCGCTGCGCTATTCCTTCGACCTCGGCGACGAGGCGGCGCGGGTCGAGGCCGCGGTGGAGACGGTGCTGGCCGGCGGGCTGCGCACCGCCGACATCCTCGGCCCGGCCGGCGGCGAGGCGGTCTCGACCGTGGCGATGGGCGACGCGATCCTGGCGGCGCTCGACGCCAGCCTGTGACCGCCGCGCCGCGGCGCGCGCGCTTCGGCGCCGCGGCGGCGTTCGCCCCTTGCCGGGCCGGTCCGGCCCATCGACGCTGACGGATACGATAAGGAAGGACCGCCGCGGAATGTCGGGAGCTGCGCGCAACGCCAACGCCGTCGGCGCGATGTACGCGCTGACCGCCTTCGGGATCTATTCGACCCACGACGTGGTGGTGAAGTTCCTCGGCGCCACCTATTCGCCGTTCCAGATCGTGTTCTTCTCGACGCTGTTCGGCTTTCCGATCGTCGCCGTCATGCTGATGCGCGACCGCGAGGACGGCAACCTGCGCCCGGTGCATCCCTGGTGGACGGCGCTGCGCACGCTGGCCTCGGTCGTCACCACCTCCTCGGCGTTCTACGCCTTCTCGGTGCTGCCGCTGGCGCAGACCTATGCGATCATCTTCGCCGCGCCGCTCTTGATCACCATCCTCGCGATCCCGATGCTGGGCGAGACCGTCGGCTGGCGGCGCTCGCTGGCGGTCACCGTGGGGCTGGTCGGGGTGCTGGTGGTGCTGCGGCCCGGCTCCACCGCGCTGTCGGCCGGGCATCTCGCGGCGCTGGCCGCGGCGGTGTTCTCGGCGATCGCCGCGGTGATCGTGCGCAAGATCGGCAACGACGAGCGCAGCGCGGTGCTGCTGCTCTATCCGATGATGGCGAACTTCCTGATCATGGGCCTGGCGATGCCCTTCGTCTACCAGCCGATGTCGCCCACGCATCTCGGCGGCTTCGCGCTGATCGCGGTGCTCGGCTTCGGCGGCGCGCTGTGCCACATCGCCGCCTACCGCGCCGGCAGCGCGGTGGTGGTGGCGCCGATGCAGTATTCCCAGATCCTCTGGGCGGTGGTCTACGGCGTCATCTTCTTCAGCGAGACCCCGGATCTGCACACCGCCATCGGCGCCGCGATCATCATCGCCAGCGGCGTCTATGTGGTGTTCCGCGAGGAGCGGCCGAACGTCTCGAGGAACCGCCCGGTGCTGGCGACGACGACGCGCTCGGTCGCCGGGATCTATCCGCGGATCTCGACGCTGTTCCGGTTTCTGCGCAGGCCCTGACCGCGGGCGCCG
>CAYTMB010000550.1:0-1929 GCA_964438465.1 uncultured Rhodovulum sp.
TCTTCAACCTGCTCGACGCCCGCGGGGTGATCTCGGTCACCGAGCGCCAGGCCTATATCGGCCGCGTCCGGGCGCTGGCCAAGGCCTGCGCCGACGCCTATGTCGCGGGCGACGCCGCCGCATGAGCGGCAAGGCCCTGATGATCGGCCTGCTCGCCGTCACCGCCGTCTTCGCGGCGGCGCTGATCTGGTTCCAGTTCTTCGCCTACTACCAGCGCGCCTCCGTCGCCGCGATCGAGGTCGCCGGCGTCGCGACCCCGGTCGCCGATTACGACGGCATCGACGCCGCGACCTCGCCGCTGAAGCTGCGCGGCTGCTTTCGCGCCGACCCGGCCGCCTTCGCCGCCGCCGAACCCGCGCCCGACGCGACGCCGCTCACCGCGCCGTTCTGGTTCCGCTGCTTCGACGCCGGCGCGCTGACGGACGACCTCGCCGCCGGACGCGCGACCGCCTACGCCATCGGGCGCGACCGGCCGGCGGGCTTCGACATGATGGCCGCGCTCTATCCGGACGGCCGCGGCTATGTCTGGCGCCAGCTCGGCGCCGAATTCAGGTGATCCCGACATGACCCAGATCCACTTCCCCGACTTCATGGCCGTCACCTTCGGCCTCGTCACCTACCTGCTCGGCGAGCGGATCAACGAGCGAGTCGCGCTGCTGCGCCGCTTCAACATCCCCGATCCGGTTACTGGCGGCCTGCTGGTCGCGCTGCTGTTCTTCGCGCTTCAGAAGCTCGGGATCGCCGAGGTCAGCTTCAACACCCACGTCCGCGACATCCTGCTGCTGGTGTTCTTCACCGCGATCGGCCTCAACGCCAGGATCGCCGAGCTGCGCAAGGGCGGGCGGCCGCTCCTGATCCTGATCGGGCTCACCACGATTCTCTTGTTCCTGCAGAACCTCGTTGGCGGGATCGGCGCCTGGCTGTCGGGCCTGCCGATGGGTTTCGGCGTGGCGCTCGGCTCGACCTCGCTGCTCGGCGGCCACGGCACGATGATCGCCTGGTCGGGCGAGCTCAACGCGCTTGGCCTGACCGGCGCGCCCGAGGCCGGCGTCGCCATGGCGACCCTCGGCCTCGTCGCCGGCGCCGTGATCGGCGGCCCGCTCGCCAAGGCGCTGATCGAGCCGCGCGGCCTCACCTCGGACGAGCCGGGCGAGACCAACCCGGTCGGCCTGCCCGACGCGACGCCCGGCGCGCTGATGGTCTCGCGCTCCGAGCTGATGCGCGTGCTGCTCGTGGTGTTCCTCTGCATCATCGTCGGCTTCTTCATCCACCGCGCCGTGCTCGCCACCGGGATCATGGTGCCGCTGTTCGTGCCCTGCCTGCTCGTCGGCATGGCGGCGGGCAACCTGCTCTCGCTGTTTCCGCGCCTGCGCCCGGTCACCCACACCCCGTCGCTGTCGCTGCTGTCGGAGTTCGCCCTCGGGGTCTTCCTCGCGATCTCGCTGATGGCGCTGCAGCTCTGGGCGCTGGCCGGCATGGCTGGCACGCTGCTGATGGTGCTCGCGGCGCAGACCGCGCTGGCGCTCGCCTTCGCCGGCCTGCTCGCCTTCCGCCTGCTCGGCCGCGACTACCAGGCGGCGGTGCTCTCGGCCGGCTACGCCAGCTTCGTCGTCGGCGCCACGCCCACCGCCATCGCGACCATGACCGCCGTCACCAAGCGCTACGGCCCCTGCCAGGCCGCCTTCATCGTGCTGCCGCTGGTCTCGGCGCTGTTCGTCGACATCGCCAACGCCCTCGTCACCCAGGGCTTCCTCGCGATCTGGGGACCGTGATTCGCTTCCCCGTATCTGATCGCAGGGCGGCGGCGCTTGAACCGGGCTCCGGCTGATCGCCTCAGGGTCGGTCTGAACCCGGATAAGGCTGAAGCGCGCGGGCGCCGCATTCGCTTCACCGATTTGTCCGTCGACAAATCGGTGCGCGCCTGCCTGC
>CAYTMB010000551.1:0-1929 GCA_964438465.1 uncultured Rhodovulum sp.
CGGATCAAGCGAAAGCAGCATGACACCAACGGCCCGGGCGCCCGACTCGCGCCGACGCCTTCCCGAATCCTGAAAAAGTGGCAAGCCGGTTTCCAGCCGGTTTCCAGCCCGATTCCAGCCAGAAAAAACGACGCCTTTTCGGGCGCTTGCCCCGGTTCATGGAGATGCCGTCCGCAGGAGTCGCCGCATAGCGCCTCAACGAAGCGTTCATGATTCAGTTATTGAGCCTGATCAACGACTTGCCGAATATTCACGGTGAATGACCGCCCCTCAGGCCGGCACGACCATCCGCTCGGCCCCGGCGAGATCGACCGAGACCAGCTGGCTCACCCCCTGCTCGGCCATCGTCACCCCGAACAGCCGGTCCATCCGCGCCATCGTCACCGCATGGTGGGTGATGACGAGGAATCGCGTGTCCGTCCGCTCGGTCATCTCGTCGAGCAGGTCGCAGAACCGCGTCACGTTGGCGTCGTCGAGCGGCGCGTCCACCTCGTCGAGCACGCAGATCGGGCTGGGATTGGCGAGGAACACCGCAAAGATCAGGCTCAGCGCCGTCAGCGTCTGCTCGCCCCCCGACAGCAGCGACAGCGTCGACAGCTTCTTGCCCGGCGGCTGGCACATGATCTCGAGCCCCGCCTCCAGCGGATCCTCGCTCTCGACCAGCGCGAGGCTCGCCTCGCCGCCGCCGAACAGGCTCTTGAACAGCGCCCCGAAGTTGCGGTTCACCTCGTCGAAGGCGTGCAGCAGCCGGCCGCGGCCCTCGCGGTTCAGCGTGGCGATGCCCTGGCGCAGCTTCTTGATCGCCTCCTCGAGATCGGCCCGCTCCCCCGCCAGCGCATCGAATTCCTCCTGCACCGCCCGGGCGTCCTCCTCGGCGCGCAGGTTCACCGCCCCCAGCCCGTCGCGCCCGCGGCGCAGCCGCAGCGCCTCGGCCTCCAGCTCCGCCGCGGTCGGCATCCGATCCGGATCGGCGTCGAGCCGCGCCAGCAGCGCCTCGGGCTCGGCCTCGGCCTCGGTCCGCACCCGCTCCGTCGCCGCCAGCGCGCGCGCCTCGGCGGCCTCGGCCAGCGCCTCGGTCCGCGCCCGCGCCTCGCGCGCCTCCCCCGCCGCGCGCTCGGCGGCGCGCAGGCCGGCGTCCGCGGCGCGCAGCGCGGCCTCCGCCTCGGCCAGCGCGTCGGCGGCGCGGCGGCGCCGCGCTTCGGCCTCGGCGAGGCTCTCGCCCAGCTTCGCCCGCCGGGCGGCGAGTTCGGGCGGCGCCGCGCGCGCCGCGGCCAGCGCCGCGCCGGCCTCGGCCTCGCGCCGCGCCAGCCCGGCCAGCCGGTCCGCCGCGTTCGCCCGCCGCGCCCGCCAGGTCTCCAGATCCTTCGCGATCTCGTCCAGCCGCCGCAGCCGCGCGGTCCCGGCGCGGTCCAGCTCCTCGGCCTCGGCGCGCCGCGTCAGCATCGTCAGCCGCGCCGCCTCCACCACCAGCCGCTCGGCGTCGAGCGCCGCCCGCGCCGCCGCCGGATCGGCCAGATCCGCGCAGGCCCGCGCCGCCTGCGCCTCGGCCGCCCGCGCCCCGGCCAGCTCGTCCGAGCGCCGCGCCCGGCCGGAGCGCAGCCCCTCGGCCCGGCCGCGCGCGGTCTCCGCCGCGCCCTCGGCCCGGGTCAGCGCCCGCGCCGTCTCGGCGACCGCCTGCTCGGCCGCCCGCCGCGCCGCCCGCGCCGCCTTCTCGGCGGCCTCCGCCTCGGTCAGCGCCCGGGCGGCGCCGGCATGGGCGGCGCCGCTCGCCGCCGCGGCGGCCTCGGCTTCGGCCAGCCGCGCCTTCGCATCCGCCAGCCGGTTCGCCTGCTGCAGCCGCTGCGCCGCGGCGCTCGGCGCCGCCCCCGCCGCCAGCCGCAGCCCGTCCCAGCGCCAGAGGTCGCCCTCGCGGCTGACCAGCCGCTGCCC
>CAYTMB010000552.1:0-1925 GCA_964438465.1 uncultured Rhodovulum sp.
TAGCCGCGGGCCTGCAGCAGCGCCCCGAGCGCGGCCGAGGCGAGGCCCTTGCCGAGCGAGGAGACCACGCCGCCGGTGATGAAGACGTAACGCGCCATGTTCGGCTCTCCCGTGGGCTGGTCCTGCGATGCGGAGGATCGAGGCTCCACGGGACTCAATCCATACGGGAACGAACGCGCGTCGGCAAGGACGATCGCCGCTATATTCGGTAGAAACTACGACTGGCGCGACCAGTGGTTGAGGCGCTGCGCGCCTGCGGTCACTCGACCGGCGGCGGGGGGGTCGGCGCGTCCGCGGCCGGCGGCGCCATGGGTTCGCTCCCGACGGTGGGCGGCAGCAGATCCTCGCCGAGCGTGGGCGCGCCCTGCGGCGCCGCCGGGGCTTCGGCGCCGATGCCGAGCCGGTCGAGCACCGAGGAATCGCCGGTCTGGCGCGCGGCGATGACGGTGAGCGCGAGGCTGGTGACGACGAAGCCGATGCCGAAGATCCAGGTCACCTTGGACAATGCGGTGGCCGCCGCGCGTCCCGACATGACGCCGCCGCCACCGCCGCCGCCCATGCCGAGCCCGCCGCCCTCCGAGCGCTGCAGCAGCACGACGATGATCAGCCCGAGCGCGAGCAGCAGGTGGATCGTGAGGATTACGGTTTCCATGGCGGTTCGGCGGAGCCCCTGAAAGATCGACGCGCTCTCTAGCCGCTCGGCGGGGGGATGTCGATGGCAAAGCGGCGCGGCGGCGGGCTGCGCCGCCCGGTTCGGAGCGGCCCGCACCGGCGGGTATCCGCGCAGAGGCGACGCATGTACATGCGGCGCGCTTACAACAGCCCTGGAAATCGTGCCCCCGGGGCATGGGACTTCCCGCCGCGGCGCGCTACAATGCCGCGTGTAACCTTATGGAGGAACAATCATGCCCACGATCGGGAAGAGTCTCGTCGCCGCGACGGTCGCAGCCCTCATCGCCGGTTCCGGCGCCGCCAACGCCCAGGCGTTTGGTCTCAACCAGATCTACGTCAAGGGTTTCGGCGGCGCCACCTGGCCGTCGGGCGACGACGAGAACCTGCGCTCGAACGGAAACAACGTCGGCCGCGTCGATCTCGACTACGACACCGGCTACACGCTGGGCCTCGCGGCCGGCTGGGCGGCCACGCCGAATGTCGGGCTCGAGGTCGAATACGCCTACCGGCGCGTCGATTATGACGGCTCCGCCCGGATCGAAGGCGAGCGCCAGGACATCGACGGCACCGCCAAGTCGAACTCGCTGATGGTCAACGCCATCTACACCTTCGACGGCATGGGCGCGGATGCGGCGGTGACGCCCTATCTCGGCGCCGGCATCGGCGCGGTCCAGCTCGACTACAACGGCGACAAGTCGACCTGGAACTTCGGCTATCAGGCCATCGCCGGCGTCGGCTATCAGGTCGCGCCGCAGTGGACGCTGTATGGCGAAGGCCGCTGGTTCGCCACCGGCGACTCCAAGGTCTGGCCGGCCAGGGGCCTCGCCACCGACCTGTCCTTCGGCACCTTCGACCTGCTGGTCGGCGCGAAGTACAGCTTCTGATCCCGCGGCCGGCGGCGACGCCGGCCGATCTTTCCGCTGCGGTCAGTCGATCCGGTACGGAAGCACCCCGCGTTCGTTCGGATCGACCCGCAGCGTGAGTTCGAGCGGCGGCACGGCGCGCTGGTGACAGTCGCGCCGTTCGCAGATCCGGCAGGACACGCCGATCGGCGCGAAGGCGGCCGCGCTTCGCAGGTCCAGATCGTCGGCGTAGACGAGCTGTTCGGCATGGGCGATCTCGCAGCCGAGGCCGATGGCGTAGCGCCGCACCGGCGCGCGAAAGCTGCCGCCGGGCTTGGACACGTCGCGGGCGAGGCAGAGATAGCGCGCGCCGTCCGGCGTCTCGGCGAGCTGGCGCAGCATCTGGCCCGG
>CAYTMB010000553.1:0-1920 GCA_964438465.1 uncultured Rhodovulum sp.
CTCGTAGGTGACCACGTCCACCCCGGCGGCGAAGCCGCGCAGCGCCGCGACGTCGTCGTAGCCCGCCCGCACCACCCGCTCGACCACCGGCCCGGCGCAGGGATCGGCGCCCGGCTCGAACACATGGCACCGCAGGCCCAGCCGCGCCGCCGCCAGCGCCAGCATCCGCCCGAGCTGGCCGCCGCCGAGGATGCCGATGCAGGCCCCGGGCCGCAGCGGCTCAGCCATCCTCCGGCGTCTCCCCGACCGCCGCGGTCTGCACCGCCCGCCAGGCGTCCAGCCGCGCGCCCAGCTCCGGATCGCCCACCGCCAGCAGCGCCGCCGCGAACAGCCCGGCGTTCGCCGCCCCCGCCGCCCCGATCGCGAAGGTCGCGACCGGCACGCCCTTCGGCATCTGCACGATCGACAGCAGCGAATCGAGCCCCGACAGCGCCGCGCTCTGCACCGGCACCCCCAGCACCGGCACCCGGGTCTTGGCCGCGATCATGCCCGGCAGATGCGCCGCGCCGCCGGCGCCGGCGATGATCGCCCCCAGCCCGCGCCCGGCGGCGGCCTCGGCATAGGCGAACATCCGGTCCGGCGTGCGATGCGCCGAGACGATGCGCGCCTCGAAGGCGACGCCGAGGCCCGCCAGCGCCTCGGCCGCCGCGCGCATGGTCGGCCAGTCGGACTGGCTGCCCATGACGATGCCGACCCGCGGCGCGCCGAGGCCGGCCTGCGACAGGGTCTCCGGCGCCAGAACGACGCCGCTCTCGAGCTCGCCGTCGGCGCCGTTCTCCGGATCGCCGGCGGCTCCGGCGGGTCTGTCTGTCATGGCGGGTCTCCGCGGCGGTCAGGCGATGATGTCGGGGGTGATCTCGTCGCTGATCCGGGTCATCTGGTCCTTGAGCATCAGCTTGCGCTTCTTCAGCCGGCGCACGGTCAGCGGATCGGCCCGGCCGCCCTGGTCGAGCGCCGCGATCGCGTCGTCGAGATCGCGGTGCTCGCGCTGCAACAGCTCGAGCTTGATGCGCAGAATCTCGTCGCGCGGCAGATCAGGAGGTTCGTTCATGCGCGCCCGGCCAGAGTTCAGCGAAGTTATAGACGGCTCCGGCCGCCGCGCCTAGCCCGTCCGCCGCCCTTGTTTTTGCGCGCGGCGGCGCCCATTTCGAGTCTGTCGGGTCGCTGCGGAGCGGGGCCCGGCGGCAAGGTCGCTTGATGAGGGCTTTTGGACATGACGAAGGTCACATTCGCGTCGCATCCCTATCTCTTGGGGTTCGAGCAGCTGGACCGGCTGGTGGAGCGCAGCGCCAAGTCCGGCGCCGAAGGGTATCCGCCCTACAACATCGAGCAGACGAGCGAGACGTCCTACCGGATCACCCTGGCGGTGGCCGGTTTCGCCGAGGCCGACATCGCGATCACGCTGGAGAACAACCAGCTGGCGATCCGCGGCCGCCAGTCCGACGAGCCCGACGGCCGGGTGTACCTGCACCGCGGCATCGCCGCGCGCCAGTTCCAGCGCAGCTTCGTGCTCGCGGACGGCGTCGAGGTCGGCGGCGCGGCGCTGGAGAACGGACTGCTGCACATCGACCTCGCGCGCGCCGCTCCGGAAACCGTGGTGCGCACGATCGCCATCACACGAACCAGGCCATGAACCGCCAGACCATAAACCGAAGGAGGCGCAGGCAATGACCGATCATCCCAGTTTCCCCGAAACGACCGAAAAGCGCATCGTCTACGTCCGCGAGGTCAAGACCGCCGACCTGCCGGACGAGATCCGCGCCCGCACCGGCGGGCTCGACCATCTCTATGCGATCCACGACGAAGGCGGCGGCGTGCTCGCGCTGGTGCCCGACCGCCGCCAGGCCTTCCTCGTCGCCCGCCAGAACGAGATGTCGCCGGTCAGCGTCCACTGACCTCCGCGGCGCGCCGGCGGGGGGG
>CAYTMB010000554.1:0-1909 GCA_964438465.1 uncultured Rhodovulum sp.
GGGCAGGCAGGCGCGCACCGATTTGTCGACGGACAAATCGGTGAAGCGAATGTGGCCACCGGGCGCTTCAACATCCAGCTCCAGGCCCGCTCCGAGGCGATCAGCCGGCGCCCGTATGAGCGGGCCGCTGGCCTGCCTGCCGATGTACGACTGGCCGGAGGTTCGCAGCGCGACCGATGCGCTGTGGGTGGCGCTGCGAACGGCGCTGCGCGCGCGAGGGATCGCGGCGCCCGAGGCGCTGACCCGCGGTGACGAGACGGCGCTGACCGACCCCCGGCTGGCGCTGGGGCAGACCTGCGGGCTGCCCTACCGGCTGCGGCTGCACGCGCAGGTGACGCTGATCGGCGCGCCGGACTACGGGCTGGAGGGCTGCCCGCCCGGGTTCTACCGCAGCGCGCTGGTCGTGCGCGCCGGCGACCGGCGGGCGGCGGCGCAGGATTTCGCGGGGGCGCGGTTCGCCTACAACGATGCGGAATCGCAATCGGGCCGGGCGGCGCTGGAGGCGGCGCTCGGCGCGCTGGCGATGCGCGACGGCCTGCGGACCGGCGCGCATCGCGCCTCGATCCGCGCGGTGGCGGACGGCGCCGCGGAGATCGCGGCGATCGACGCGGTGAGCTGGCGTCTGGCGCAGGCCTGGGAGCCGGCGGCGCGGGGGCTGCGGGTGGCGGGCTGGACGCGGCCGACGCCGGGCCTGCCGATGGTCACGGCGGGCGGGCGCGATCCGGCGTCCTACGCCGAGGCGGTCGCCGAGGGGATCTCCGGGCTCGATCCGGCCAGCCGCGGCGCGCTGGGGCTGCGCGGCTTTGTCGGCTTCGCGCCCGGGGACTATTTCGCGACGATCTGATCGGGCTCGAAGGCGCGGATCAGCGCGGCCAGCTCCAGCTCGCCGACCCTGTCCGCCGCCTTGTCGCGGGTGAACCACTTGACCTCGCGCTGGCCGGTCTCCGGAAACCGGCGCAACAGCTCGTGGACCTCGAGCGGGAACACCTTCACGATGCAGGTCATCCTCCTCCGGCCGTTGGCGAGCCCCTTCTCGTAGGCGAACAGGCCGATGCTGCGGTCGAGCACCACGCCCTTGACGCCGGCCTCCTCGTAGGCCTCGCGCTCGGCGGCCTGGGGGTCGGCGCGGTTGCGCATCGGCCAGCCCTTGGGGATCACCCAGCGGCCGGTGTCGCGGCTGGTGATCAGCAGGATCTTGATCAGGCCGCCCGACGTGCGCCGCCAGCACAGCGCGCCGACCTGGAGGCTCGGCCGCTGGCCGGGCGCGGGCAGGGTGGCCGGGCCGCGGTCGCGCTTGTCTGCGGATTTTTCGACCATCCGGGCTTTGGTCCTTGCTGCGGGAGCGGGCGGGTTCGGGCGCGCGGCGCCCTGTGAGACAACGGTCTAGCGCCTCCCGTAGTAGAGGCCAACCACATGCTCGGCCTGCGCGAAGAAGAGCCAGCGCAGGATCGCCATTCCCGCGACATGCGACAGCACCAGCGCGGCGCCGAGCGCGTGGCCGACCGGCGCCGCGAGCGTCGCCGCCAGCGGCAGGACCGCCGCGAGGCCGAGCCCGATCGGCCGCAGTTTCGCGGCGCGCCGGCGGCCGATCACGAAGACCATCTCGCGGGTGAGGTAGTTCGGCCCGGTGTGCGGCGGCTCGAAGGCGGCGAGCCGGCCGAAGCCGCCGAGGCCGGTGGCGCTGGCGAGGCTGCCCGCCGAGGCCGCCAGCCGCCGGTCGCCGCGAATCCAGTCGGCGATCTGCGCCGCCGCCAGCGCGCCGAGCAGCCAGCGCGCCGCCGGGATCCGGTCCGCCAGCAGCGCGCCGCCCGCGAGCGATGCGAGCAGGAAGATCGCCGGGGTGAGCGGGCTGCGCCAGCGCGGCACCGACTTCATCTGGGCGTAGATCATCGCGGTGCAGGCGACCGTC
>CAYTMB010000555.1:0-1909 GCA_964438465.1 uncultured Rhodovulum sp.
TCGACCCGGGTGCGCAGCAGGTCCGACGCCCGCTCGGCCCGCGCCGACAGCTCGTCCAGCCGCGCCTTGGCCGAGCGGCAGGTCCGCATCGCCGGATCGTAGCGGCGCATCATGAACTCGCCGAACAGCTGCCGGCCGCCGACCCGCTCCTCGCGCAGCACCGCGATGCGCTGGTCGACGATCGCCTCATAGGCCTCCGCCGCGCCGAAGCGGAAGGCGGTGCTCGAGGCGAGATGCTCGATCTCCGCCGCCATCTTCAAGAGCTGGTCCAGCGTCTCGGCCTCGCGCCCGCCCTGCGCCGCCATCTGCGCCACGATCTCGCTGAGCTGGCGGTCGAGCCGCGCCACCGCGCCCGCCACCGTCTGCGCCAGCGGCAGCGTCAGCATCGACATCGACTTGTAGGTCTCGATCTCCAGCAGCCGCTGCACGATCCGCCCCAGCCGCCGCTGCCCGATCCCCGGCCGCGCCAGCACCGCCATCCGGCTGTGGCCGTTTTCGTCGATGCGGAAATCCGCCGCGATCAGCGCGTCGCCGTCCAGCACCTGCGCCACGGCGAGGCTCTCGGGCACGAACCATTTCGCCAGTTCGCCGTCGACCATCTCGCCGAGGCGGTCCGGCGGCACGCTCTCGACCCGGACGATGCAGGAGGTGACCAGCGCCCCGGGGGCCTGACCCAGCCAGTCGGTCGGGAACAGGTCGAACAGCGCCCCGGAAAACGGCGGGTCCGCCACCCGGTCGGCGAAGATGGTGTAGGTGACGAATTCGGTGTGCTGCTCCCATTTCAGCACGCCGCGGCCGATCCGCCCGGAATAATGGTTCGCGCCCGGGGCCGGATGCGGCGCGCCGTAGCGGTCGAGCAGCGCCGTCAGATGCGCGAGATCGCGCGCCCGGTCGCGGGCCGCGGCGGCGCCCGGATCCTTGATCGCGAGATGGACCGCGCGGCAGGGCGCCTCGATCTCGGGGAAGGGTCGGGCGTGCAGCTCGTTGGCGAGGCGATACCGGTTCGGGTGGTCTGCGATCGCGAGTTGAGCCATGTCGGTCCCGGCGGCCAGCGGCCTGACGCCGGCGAGTGTCCGCGCGCCGGGGCCGATCCGTCAAGCCGCCCGGCTCATGTTGCAGTGCAGCGTGATTTTGGCGCCACAGCACGCCCGCCGCATCCGGCGTTCGCCGCCCCCCCGCCCGGCCAAAGGCCTCCGCCCCTCCGGGGCGGACCCATGCGCCGCGTCGAGGTCGCGCGGGTCGCCCCGTTCCGCCCGCGGCGCACGGCGCCGGCGCGCCGGCGGCGCCGGGGCCCGGTTCGGGGCCGAAGCGCGGGGCGGCGATCGAGGACGCGGAGCGGCTTCCGGCCGCGGGCGCGCACTTCAGGGCGAACGGCGCCACCGTTCTTCTAGCGGGCGGACGCTGGATCCGGGGCGGCGCGCCAGCGTCGCGCCGGGCGGGCCGCGGGCGCTTCTTCTCCGCTCAGCGATTCAGTTTTCCCTAGATATCAGCCGCTTGACCTAATATTCACGCTGAATGGCCCTTTCCCGGCGGCCCCGTCCAGGACTTCCGACCCCTCCGGCCCGAACTCGATATCCTCCAGCCGCCGGGCCCGCAGGCTCGCCTTCTCGGTCGAGATCCGCACCTCGGCGAGGTCGGCCTGCGCCTGCCCGAAATGCCGGTCGAGGTTGCCCACCCGCGTCCCCAGCCGCTCGAGATCCTTGCCCAGCAGCCCCAGCTCCCGCCGGATCTGGTGCGCCTCAGCCTTCAGCCGGGCGTCCTTCAGCACCGCCCGCAGCGTGGTCAGCGTCGCCATGCAGGTCGTCGGCGAGACGATCCAGACCCGCAGCGCGAAGCCCTCCCGCACCAGCTCGCCGAAGTTGGCGTGGAGCTCGGCGTAGACCGCCTCCGAGGGCAGGAACATCAGCGC
>CAYTMB010000556.1:0-1908 GCA_964438465.1 uncultured Rhodovulum sp.
GCCAACACCCGCCAGTTCGCCGCCGGCCACGCCGCGAACAACGTGCTGCTCTGGGGCGCGCGCGGCATGGGCAAGTCCAGCCTCGTCAAGGCCGCCCACGCCGAGGCCGCCCGCGCGGCGCCCGGCCTCAAGCTGATCGAACTGCACCGCGAGGACCTGCCCAGCATCGGCCGCCTGCTCGGCCTGCTGCGCGGCGCGGCGCAGCGGTTCATCCTGTTCTGCGACGACCTCTCCTTCGAGAAGGACGATGCGCATTACAAGTCGCTGAAGGCCGTGCTCGACGGCGGCATCGAGGGCCGGCCCGACAACGTCGTGCTCTACGCCACCTCGAACCGCCGCCACCTGATGCCGCGCGACATGATCGAGAACGAGCGCCAGACGGGCGTGAATCCCTCCGAGGCGGTCGAGGAAAAGGTCTCGCTCTCGGACCGCTTCGGTCTCTGGCTCGGCTTCCACGCCTGCAATCAGGACGATTTCCTGGCGATGATCCGCGGCTACTGCGACGTCTTCGGCATCGCGATCTCCGACGCCGACCTGCGCGCCGAGGCGATCGAATGGTCCCAGACCCGCGGCGGCCGCTCGGGCCGGGTGGCGTGGCAGTACGTCACGGATCTCGCCGGGCGGCGGGGCGTGCGGCTGGGGTAGCTTCGTTTCTCCTTGAAAGCGCTGTTCTTGTCGCGGAGCCGGTTAGCGCGCGGAGGACTGGCAGGATCGGGGGCCGAGGCGGCGACAGGCGCGGAGTCGCACGCGTGCGACTCAAGTTAAATCATTGATATCAAATGATAATACGATTTCCGTTCATCGTTTGGAAAGGAAGGTCGAGTGCGCGTCAGGCTCCGCGCCTGCCTGCTGGACGCGGTATCGGGCTTCCGCATTCAGGCGTCGTGTCGGCGCGACCTTGACACCGGGGCCGGGGGAGGACCTCATGGGCGGGTGAGGACGCGAGCGGACGCCGCTCTGGTTTCCGCGACCCGGCGCGCGCTCCGCCGCTCCGGCCATTCGGCAGGATGCGGCTCAGGCCGGAAAGGCGAGAACGATGGCCAAAGGCCAGAAACGCAGCAACAAGGAAATCAAGAAACCCAAGCAGGACAAGGCCAAGGCCCAGCCCGTGGCCTCGACCCTGACAAGCAAGCTGCAGGACGCGCCGGGCAAGGGCGCAAAGCGGTAGCGCCCCTCCCCGCTGGGGCGCTGAAGTTTTATCTGAACGATATCAGTCGCTTGGTTGGCGTATCAACATGATACGCCCCGGACCCGGCGCCGCGCGCCCGGACCGGGCGCGCGTCAGCTCGGTCCGAGATAGGTCGTCGGGTCGATCGGATCGAGCCCGCGGAACACGTCGAACTGCAGTTCCGGCTTGTCCCGGGGCGCCACGTTGCCGATGACCTGGCCGGCCCTCACCTTGTCGCCCTTCTGCAGCGTGACGCCGGTCAGCACCGAATAGGTCGTCAGCAGGTCGTCGGTGTGGCTGATCAGCACGATCGTGCCGGTCCCGCCGATCTCTTCCGAAATCAGCGCCACCTCGCCGTCGCCCGCCGCGCGCACCGGCGCGCCGACCGGGGCCGCGTATCCGACGCCGTTCGGCCTGGCCGGGTTGTAGGCGCGGGTGATCGCGCCGCCGACCGGCGGGTTCAGCCGGCCGCCCGGCGGGGTGCGGTACTGGCCGAGGTTCGGCGAGGCCGGGTCCTCGCCCGGCGCGAGGTTCTCGGGCAGCGGCGTCGAGGCGATCGGCGGCGGCGTCACCCGCGTGCCCTGGCCCGGTTGGGTGTCGACCGTGCTGGAGATCTGGTTGGCGCTCGAGACGATCGGGATCAGCAGCTCCTGATTCTCGCGGATCGCCATGTCGCCGCCGAGCCCGTTCCACGAGGCCAGCGCCGTGACCGAGACCCCGTAGAGCCGCGCGATCGAATA
>CAYTMB010000557.1:0-1907 GCA_964438465.1 uncultured Rhodovulum sp.
GCCTTCGCCGCCTGGCCGTTCTTCCGCGCGGCGGTCGCCAGCCTGCGCGCCGGGCGGCTCGACATGGACGTGCCGATCGCGACCGCCATCGCGATCGCCGCCGCCGTCAGCCTGTGGGAGACCACGCTGTCGGGCCCGCGCGCCTTCTTCGAGGCGGCGATCATGCTGACCTTCTTCCTGCTGGTCGGCCGCTATCTCGCGCATAACGCCCGCGCCGCCGCGCGATCCGCCGCCGCCGAACTCGCGGCGCTCGAGGTTCGCATGGCGACGCGCCTCGGCCCCGACGGCGCGCGCGACACCGTGCCGGTCGATGCGCTGCGCCCCGGCGACGTGGTGGCGGTCGCCGCCGGCGGCCGCATCCCGGTCGACGGAACCGTGATCGCCGGCCGCTCCGAGATCGATCCGTCGCTGCTGACCGGCGAGACCATGCCCGCCGCGGTCGCGCCCGGCGCGACGGTTCGCGCCGGCATGGCGAATATCGCCGGGCCGCTCGAGATCCGCGCCGACGCGCTCGGCGAGGACACGCTGCTCCAGCAGATCACCCGGCTGATCGAGACCGCCGAGCGCAGCCGCACCCGCTACGCGACCCTCGCCGAACGCGCCGCCCGGCTCTACGGCCCGCTGGTCTTCGCGCTGGCGGTCCTCGCCTTCCTCACCTGGGGCTTCGGGACCGACGACTGGCGGCGGGCGGCCAACGTCGCCGCCGCGGTGCTGATCGTCACCTGTCCCTGCGGCCTCGGCCTCGCGGTGCCGGCCGTGCTGACCTCGGCCTCCGGGCGGCTCTACCGGATGGGCGTGCTGCTGAAGGACGGAACCGCGCTGGAGAAGCTCGCCGAGATCGATGCGGTGGTGTTCGACAAGACCGGCACGCTGACCACCGGCCGCCCGGTCCTCGTCAACGCCGCCGAGCTGCCGCGCGCGGCTTTCGCCGCCGCGGCCGGGCTGGCGCAGGGCAGCGCGCATCCGCTGTCGCGCGCCATCGCCGAGGCCGCCGCGGCGGCCGGCCTCGCGCCGGCGCGGATCGACGACATCGCCGAGCACCCCGGCCTCGGCAGCGCCGGCCGCCTCGGCGGCCGGCCGCTGCGGCTCGGCCGCGCCGAATGGGTCGGCGCCGCGGCCGGGCTCGACCGCACCGCCGCCTGGCTGCGGATCGGCGACGACGCGCCGGTCGCGCTGGTGTTCGCCGACGCCCCGCGCCCCGACGCCGCCGCGACGGTCGCCGCCTTCCGCGACGCCGGCCTGCCGGTCGCCCTGCTGTCGGGCGACGCCGAGGGTCCGGTCGCGGCGCTCGCGCAGCGGCTCGGCATCGCCGACTGGGTCGCGCGCGCCACGCCGCAGGACAAGGTCGCCCATCTCGACCGCCTGCGCGCCGAGGGCCGGCGCGTGCTGATGGTGGGGGACGGTCTGAACGACGCCGCCGCGCTCGCCGCCGCGCATGTCTCGATCTCGCCGGCCTCGGCGGTCGACGCCACCCGCAGCGCCGCCGACCTGATCGTGACCGGCCCCGAGCTCGCCCCGGTCGCCGAGGCCTGGGCGCTCGCCCGCGCCGCCCGCCGCCGCATCGTGCAGAACATCGTCTTCGCCTTCGCCTACAACCTGGTGACCGTGCCGATCGCCTTCGCCGGCCTCGTCACCCCGCTCTTCGCGGCCCTCGCGATGTCGGGCAGCTCGCTCGCCGTCTGCCTGAACGCGCTGCGGCTCGGGCGGCGGCGATGAACATCCTCGTCCTGCTGATCCCGGCCTCGCTGATCCTCGGCGGCCTCGCGCTGGCCGCCTTCCTCTGGATGCTGCGCTCCGACCAGTACGAGGACCTCGAGGGCCAGGCCCACCGCGTCCTGTCCGACCGCTACGACGAGCGCCCGGCAGAGGACCCCGAGGCGACCAGCCCGCCGCAGAGCCGCGGCTAG
>CAYTMB010000558.1:0-1901 GCA_964438465.1 uncultured Rhodovulum sp.
ACAAGCCCGACATCGCCTCGAACATCGCCCGGCAGTGGTACGACCAGGACGGCGTCGACGCGATCTTCGACGTGCCGACCTCCTCGGCCGCGCTCGCGGTCAGCGACATCACCCGCGAGAAGAACAGGATCTTCATCAACTCCGGGGCCGGCACCGCCGAGCTGACCGGCGGCGCCTGCTCGCCCAACACCGTGCACTGGACCTACGACACCTGGGCGCTCGCGAACGGCACCGGCGGCGCCATGGTCGCCGAGGGCAACGACACCTGGTTCTTCATCACCGCCGACTACGCCTTCGGCCATGCGCTCGAGTCCGACACCGCCGCGGTGGTCGAGGCCGCGGGCGGCCAGGTGGTCGGCACGGTGCGCCATCCCTTCCCGGGGCAGGACTTCTCCTCGTTCCTGCTGCAGGCCCAGGCCTCGGGCGCCAAGGTGATCGGCCTCGCCAACGCCGGCGGCGACACGATCAACACCATCAAGCAGGCCTCCGAGTTCGGCATCACCCAGGCCGGCCAGAACCTCGCCGGGCTGCTGATCTTCATCACCGACATCCATGCGCTCGGCCTGCCGACCGCGCAGGGGCTGGTGCTGACCGAGAGCTTCTACTGGGATCTGAACGACGACGCCCGCGCCTTTTCCGAGCGGTTCGCCGCGCAGATGAACGGCGCGAAGCCGTCGATGGTCCAGGCCGGCGTCTATGCCGGGGTGCTGCACTACCTGAAGGCCATCGAGGCCACCGGCGACACCGAGGCCGGGGCGGTGATGGCGAAGATGAAGGAGACCCCGACCTCCGACCCGCTGTTCGGCGAGGGCGAGATCCGCGCCGACGGCCGCAAGATCCACGACATGTACCTGTTCAAGGTCAAGGCGCCCGAAGCCTCGGCCGGCCCGTGGGACTACTACGAGCTGGTCGCGACCATCCCGGCCGACCAGGCCTTCCGTCCGCTCGCGGACGGCGGCTGCCCGCTGGTCCAGTAGGGCCGTCCGCCTTCGGGATCCGCCGGTCCGCCGGCGGGTCCCGCCTCTCGCGCGCAAGGACCCGGCCATGTTCGAACTCCTCGGTATCCCGCCCCAGGCGCTGTTCGGCCAGCTCCTGCTCGGGCTGATCAACGGCTCGTTCTACGCGATGCTCAGCCTCGGGCTGGCGGTGATCTTCGGACTGCTCAACATCATCAACTTCGCCCATGGCGCGCAGTACATGATGGGGGCCTTCGCGGCCTGGATGTTCGGGAACTACCTCGGGCTCGGCTACTGGTGGGCGCTGCTGCTCGCGCCGATCGTCGTGGGCGCCTTCGGCATCGTCATCGAGCGGCTGCTGCTGTCGCGGCTGTACCATCTCGACCATCTCTACGGCCTCCTGCTGACCTTCGGGCTGGCGCTGATCATCCAGGGGCTGTTCCGCAACGCCTACGGCGTGTCCGGCATGCCCTACACCGGGCCGGCGATCCTGGCGGGCGGGCAGAACCTCGGCTTCATGTTCCTGCCGAACTACCGCGCCTGGGTGGTGGTCGCCTCGCTGATCGCCTGTTTCGGCACCTGGTTCCTGATCGAGAAGACCCGGCTCGGCTCGTATCTGCGCGCCGCCACCGAGAACCCGACGCTGGTCGGGGCCTTCGGGATCAACGTGCCGCGGCTGATCACGCTGACCTACGGCTTCGGCGTGGCGCTCGCCGCCTTCGCCGGGGTGCTGGCGGCGCCGATCTATTCGGTCAATCCCAACATGGGCGCCGACCTGATCATCGTGGTCTTCGCCGTGGTGGTGATCGGCGGCATGGGCTCGATCATGGGCGCCATCCTCACCGGCTTCGGCCTCGGCATCATCGAGGGGCTGACCCGGGTGTTCTATCCCGAGGGCTCGGCGGTGGTGATCTTCGTCATCATGGCGCTGGTGCTGCTGGTCAA
>CAYTMB010000559.1:0-1894 GCA_964438465.1 uncultured Rhodovulum sp.
CTCACCGCCCGCAAGCGCGACGACGGCATCGGCAAGGGCTCGCACCATGTCGATATCCACCAGGACGGCACCAAGCAGGTGCGCATCCCGGTGGCCGACGGCGGCTCCTACGACATGCCCTATGCGATGCTGACCGCCAAGGGGCTGCGCAACCTCTACGTCGCCGGCCGCTGCATGTCGGCCGATCGCGAGGGCCACGGGTCGGCCCGGGTGATGGGGCCGTGCATGGCGCAGGGCGAGGCCGTGGGCCTGGGTGCGGCACTGGCCAACCGCTCCAACCAGCCGGGCGACATCAGGGCCGTCGATGTCGGCGTGCTGCGCGGCGCGCTCACGGAGCAGGGCGCCATTCTCGACGGCACCCACTGAGCCGGCCATGGCAGATCCCGCGCTGCTGGCGCTGGCTCCCGGCGAGGCCGCGCTGCTCGACGCCATCTTCGAGCGCATGTTTCCTGACGAAGGGGACGGCTGCGGCGCCAGCGCCGCCGGTGTGGTCGGCTATGTCGACCGGGCGCTGGCCGGGGCGGAGCGCGACGACCTCGGGGCCTATCGGCGGCTGCTCGGCTGGTTCGCGGCTGAAGCCGCGCGGCGCGGGTCCGACGCCGCCCCGAAGCCTGCGCCGGACGAGATCGACGCGCTGATCGCCGATCTGGAGGCGGGGCGGGGGCCGGAGGGCGGGTTTGCGCTGCTGCACCGCGACCTGGTGCGCGGGCTTTTCTCCGATCCGTCCCATGGCGGCAATCGCGGCGCGCTGGGCTGGCGCTTTCTCGGCCACCCGGGGCCGGTTGCTCGCTATTCCGCCGAGGAGCAGCTCTCCCCCGCCGACCTGCGGCACTTGCCGCCGCGCACGCTGGCGGACTGGTCCGCGCGGCCGACCCTGCCGGATCGCGGCGATCCGGTTGCCGGGCGCCGGCCGTCTGCCGCCCCCGCGGATATCGTCATCATCGGCGGCGGGGCGGTGGGGCTGGTCGCGGGCTGGCGCTTCGCCCGGGCGGGCCTCGCCACCGTGGTGCTCGAGGCGGGCCCCTGGCGCAGCCCCGACATGCTGAGGCCTGACGAGCTTTCGCAGGCCTTCTATGGCCGGGCCGGGCTGGGGCCGAAGTTCAACGCCGAGGCGCCGCGCTGGGTGCGCCGCGAAGGCGAGGCAGACCGGCCGCTGAGCTTTTCGCTCGGGCGCATGGCCAACGGCGTCGGCGGGTCGAGCCTGCTCTACGGCGCGCGTTTCCGGCGCTTCCTGCCGCACCATTTCCGTCACTATAGCTTCCTCGCCGAGAACGGAGCGCTCGGCCTGCTTCCCGAGGGTGCCGCGCTGGCCGACTGGCCGCTGGGCTACGACGATCTCTCGGCCTGCTACGACGAACTGGAAGCACTGATAGGTGTCGCCGGGGAGTCCAGCCCGCTGACGCCGCGCGCGGCCCCCCTGTCGCATCCGCCCCTGCGCCCCTCGACGGTAACGGAGACCTTCCGCGCCGCCGCCGCGGCGCTGGGCTACTGGCCCTATTCCATTCCCGTGGGCCGCGCGCGCGAGGGCATCGACGCCTACAATCCCTGGGACGAGAATATCGGCGCCATCGTGCCGGAGCGCTGGACGCCGCTCAATGGTCTGCTGCCCCAGGCACTGGCAACGGGCAACCTTGATCTCAGGCCCGATTGCCGCGTGCTGCGGGTCCTGACTGACGCCGATGGCCGGGCGCGCGGCGTGCGCTATCTCCATGCCGACGGCATCGCGCGCGAACAGGCGGCCGGCATCGTCATCCTCGCCGCCTATACCTATGAGAACGTCCGGCTGATGGCGCTCTCAGGCACCGACCACCGTCCCGACGGGCTGGGCAACACGGGCGGCCAGCTTGGCCGGCGCTTCATGGCCAAGATGTTCCCGCAGGTCATCGGCCAGTTC
>CAYTMB010000560.1:0-1890 GCA_964438465.1 uncultured Rhodovulum sp.
CCCGGCGTCGTCATCCGCTGCCGCCCGGTCGGCGTGCTCAAGATGGAGGACGACGGCGGCATGGACGACAAGCTGATCGCCGTCCCGGTCGAGAAGGTCGACCCGTTCCAGGCCCATATCAAGGACCTCGCCGACATCGCCGCCAAGACCCGCGACCGCATCAAGCACTTCTTCGAGCACTACAAGGACCTCGAGGAAGGCAAATGGGTCAAGGTCATCGGCTGGGGCGACCGCGCCGAGGCCGAGTCGATCCTGCGCGCCTCGCTCGACGCGGTGAAGAAGGCCTGACCGCCGCCCACCCGCGGCGCCGGGCCGGGTTCCGCGGCTCCCGGCAAAGAAGCCCCCTGTGGCAATTGCGATACAACGCGCGCCCGTCCGGCGCGCGTTTTTCGTTCCCGCCCAGCCGGTTGCCGCCGTCCCCGCGCGCCGGCGCGAACGACATACTCGGCTTACGTGTGGTCAGGGCTTGACCGAAAACGCGCGCACATTCCAATAAACCATCAGTCAAACCAACAATCGGCCGTTCCGGGAGGAACCGAATGACCGCAGCCACCCGCCGCCGCGCCGCCGGCGTCCTCGCCGGCCTGTCCGCGCTTGCGCTTCCGGCCATCGCCAGCGCCGCGGCCCTCGACCGCGCGGTGCCCGCGGTCGTGCGCATCCTCTACGAGGACGGAACCTACGGCGAGATCGCGGTGGTCTACACCCGGCCCGATCTGGAGGGAAAGGGCGGCGTCGCCCCGCCGGTGCCGGCGCTCGGCCTTCCCGGCGGACCGATCGAGGGCAACACCGGCAACCTGCTGAACGACGACTGGAAGTTCTCCGGCGCGCTCAAGGGCGGCTTCGGCTTCGACGAGCGGCTGAGCTGGCTGCTGCTCTTCGACCAGCCGTTCGTCGCGAACACCACCTATGGTCGCGGCAGCTACCCCGCCGCGTTCAACTACGGCGGCACCGACGCCGACCTCGACACCTACCAGATCTCGGCCGGCCTCGCCTTCGACGTGAACCCCGCCGTCAAGGTCTACGGCGGCCTGCGCGCCCAGCGCCTCGACGCCAGCGCCTCGATCTCCTTCCTCGACGACTACGCGATCGACGCCCGGGACAAATGGGGCTACGGCGGCTTCGTCGGCGCGGCCTACGCCCGCCCCGAGCTCGGCCTGCGCGTGGCGCTGACCTATCAGTCCAAGATCAGCTACACGCTCGACACCACCGAGACCACCAGCCACTTCGGCTCGGTGAAGGACCGGACCGACGTCGACACCCCGCAGTCCGTCACCCTCGAGGCCCAGACCGGCATCAACGAAAAGACCCTGGTGTTCGGCTCGATCCGCTGGGTCGACTGGTCGGAATTCGCCATCGAACCCGAACTCTACGCCACCGTCACCGGCGTCCTGCTCAACGAGCGCCGCGCGCTGGTCGACTATCCCGACGACTGGTGGACCTACAACATCGGCGTCGCCCGCCAGCTCACCGACACGCTGGCGGGCTCGCTCAGCTTCACCTACGAGCCGCAGGTCGACGAGGTGATGACCACGCTCGGCCCGGTCGACGGCCGCACCACCTTCGGCGCCGGGCTCAGCTACGACATCGGCCGGATGAACATCGCCGGCGGCGTCAGCTACGGCTGGCTCGGCGACACCACCAACCTGCTCGACACCAAGTTCCGCGACGGCACCATCTTCAACGCGGGCCTGCGCGTCGGCTACAGCTTCTGACGCGCGCCGCCTTGCCCGCCCGCGCCCCTGCGGCTAGCTAGGGGGCGCGGGCCACGAGGCAGAGGCGGACATGCACTATCCCACTGCGGCCGACTGGACCGGCGCGAGACACAAGCGCGTGGCGCTGTTCGGCATGTCGGGCCTCGGCAAGACCCATATCGCCGCGATGCTGCGCGAC
>CAYTMB010000561.1:0-1888 GCA_964438465.1 uncultured Rhodovulum sp.
TTGCTCGCGGGCCGGCAGAACGGTGCGAGGAAGCGGTCGAGGCTCCGTGCAGGTTGTTCACGGTCTGGATGCGTAGGCGCCCTGGAGGGCGCGCGGGCCTGTCCTTGCGTCGATGCGGTAGTGCGGCAGGCCCTGCATCCGGGCGAAGGCGCGATACGCCTCGGCGCGACCTGCGCGCGCGGATGCCCGACACCCCGGTCTCGGTGCTGCGGATCACCTCCTGGGACTTCCAGGTCTATCTCGACGCGCCGGTCGCCTATGCGCCTTTCGAGATCATGCGGCAGGCGGGCGTCCGCCGCGGCGCCTACGAGACGACCGACGACCCCGGCCTCGCGATGAAGCGCCCGGACTGGGAGGATCTGGCCGCGCTCGACGGCGAGGTGCTGCTCTATATCGTCGGCGGCACCAACGACTCCGACAGGAACGGGCGCCTGGAGGAGGTGCTCGGCGATCCGCACTGGCGGATGCTGCCCGCCGTCCGGGCGGGACGGGCCCACCGCATCGATCACGGGCCGTGGATGGAGTTCAACGGACTCGCCTCGGCCAACCGCGTGCTCGACGACCTCGAGCGTTTCGTCATCGGCGAATGAGCGTCCGCGCGGCCCCCGCGGTCCTGCTTCTCTCCGCCGGGCTCGCGCTCCTCGCGGTCTGGGCGATGAGCGTCGGGAGCGCCGACATCGGCATGGGCGGCGTGCTCGCCGCGCTCGTCTCGCCGGGGGCCGAGCGCGCCGACCTCGTCGTCACCACCGTCCGCCTGCCGCGGGTCCTCGCGGCGATCGCGGTCGGGGCGGCGCTCGCGGTCGCGGGTGGCGTCATACAGGCGATGACCGCGAATCCGCTCGCCGAGCCGGGGCTGCTCGGGGTCAACGCCGGCGCCGCCTTCGGCGTGGTGATCGCCATCGCCTTTCTCGACGTCACCGCCCCCGGCGCCCTGGTCTGGACCGCATTCATCGGCGCCGCGGTCGCTGCGGCGGCCGTCCAGACCCTCGGGCGCGGCGCGGCGCCCGTCCGCCTCGTGCTCGCCGGGGTCGTCGTCACCACCTTCCTCGGCGCGCTCACCGCCTCGATCCTCGTGCTCGATTCCCAGACGCTCGACGCGGTGCGGCTGTGGACCGCGGGCTCCCTCGCCAGGCGGCGCATGCCCGAGATCACCACGGTGCTGCCCTATCTGCTTGCTGCGCTCTGCGCCGCGCTGCTCGCCGCCAACCACTTCACGACGATGAGCCTCGGCGCCGATTCCGCGGCCGCGCTCGGCCAGAACCCCGCCCGCTGGCGCACGGCCGGGGCGGCGATGGTGGTCGGCCTCGCCGGCAGCGCCGTGGCCTCGCCGGACCGATCGGCTTCGTCGGCCTGCTCGCGCCGCATGCCGCCCGCTGGGCGGTCGGCGCCGATTACCGCCGGCTGCTGCCCGTCGCCATGCTCGTGGGGGCCATCCTCACGCTCGCCGCCGACACCGCCCCGCGCGCGCTGCTCGGCCGCGACGCGCCGGCGGGCGTGACCCTCACCCTGATCGGCGCCCCGGTTCTCGAGCCGGGCGGCGTCCTCGCTCAGGGCGCCCCGTCGCGGGTGCTCACCCCCGACGCGCTGCGGGCCGCGTTCGGCGTCGAGGTCAGCATCCTTCAGGACCCCGACACCGGCGGCCCCCTGCGCCTTCCGCATTCGCCCGAAGCGGACAGGCCTTAGCGAACGGCGCCCGCGCCGTGTCCTCGGAGCCGCGAGCCGCCCTCGGGCCTCGGCGCTTCGGCTCGCGGCTTTCGCGACCGATCGATCGCGAACGCATGCTGCGCCGCCGGCGCATGGCTTTGGCGCGGCGGTCGGGCGGATGGGCCGGCTCGCCGGCGCACCGATGTCTGCGACCGCCGTCTTCCCGCCTTCAGCCGGCGGTCGC
>CAYTMB010000562.1:0-1885 GCA_964438465.1 uncultured Rhodovulum sp.
CGCTCTCGCGCGGACGGGCGCTTGGTGTCGAAGCGCGCCTTACGCTCGGCCTCGCCCTTGTGCTCGCACGGGCAGCGCACGCCGGCCGCGATGCGGTGACCACAGGAGCAGATGCGAGGGGACTTCATGGGCACGGGTGCAGCCTTACGTTGAGGGTAAGGCGGGGCTGGCCTTGACCTCCCCGCCCGTGAGCCCTTGGCTGTACCCCAGCTGGTGCTCGCGATCTGCGCCGCCTTCAGCCCAAGAACCAGGGCAGATGCACCCCCGGGGGCCGGGCAGGCGGCTTGTGTTTGTTCGGCTGATCGCATCACCGTCAATGAATGGCCCCCGCAATCTGTCAGCTCACCGGCCGCGAGAGCGAGTGGCCGAGGATGGCGATGGCGGCGATCGGGCTGTTGCCACTGTCGGCGGCGGCCGGGGTGATGGTCAGGCGGGTGTACCGCTTGTGCCCCTTGTACCCGAGCTTGCGCGTCTCGCCGTCGTGCGCGAACGTGAAGCCGGCCGCCGCCTCGGTGCCGAGGAGGTCGGCGTCATCCACGGCGTTGGCCGGGGTCATGTTCGAGGCGTCGCTCTCCTCGAGGAGCACGGTGTAGGTCGCATTCACGTCGGAGAGCGTGCCGGTGACGATCGCATAGGTTACGCTTTCAAAGCCCTTGCGGTCGATCACCGTGCCGACCAGCGGCGTGGTGCCCAGGTCGGTGTTCGCGGCCGGCGCGATGACCGGCCGGACCGCGATGTTGCTGTAGAGGTCGCGCATGGCGGATGTCCTTTATGAGGTAGCGCAGCGGATCTTGGCGATCGCTGCCGGCTGCACGACGGCCGCGCCGACGCGGCGGGTCGCATGGATTCTGGTGATGCCCTGGGTCGCCAGAAGGTACGGGTTGACCAGGATCGACAGGCCGACGCGATCGACGATGCGATAGGCCGTGGCGATGTCGCCGAAGAGGATCGGCTCGGCCGCATCGCCAACGTCGGGCATGTCGGGCACCTCGACCACGGGCCGGCCCAGGATCGTCTCGGGCTGCCCGGCGGCGTAGGAAGGCTGCCAGAGGTAGACGCCCGTGCTGCCGTCCTTCAGCTTGCGGATCGCCGCCAGCGTCGCCCCGTTCATCAGCCAGGTGCCGCGGGCGCGATAGGCCGCCTTCAGGCTGTACATGTGCGTGATGAGCAGGTCGGCCGGGGCGCTCCCGAGCGTCGAGGCGTTGCCGGTGAAGGTGTAGGCGACCGAGGCATTCGAGAGCAGGCCCTCGGGCTCCAGGACGTTGGCGCCCTTGACGAAGGCGAGGCCTTCCTTGGCGCCGAAGTCCTCGGCCAGCGCGAGGCGTACCTCAGCCTCGGCCATGCCGCCGCTGTCGGCGAGGAGCTGGTTCGAGATGTCGACGTAGGTGTTGATCTCCCGGATCGGGATCTCCACCTGGCCGAAGCTCGGGGCGGACTCGGTCTGCGCCTGCGTCTCGCCGCGCCAGGCGGCGTTGGTGATGCCGGTGCGGCGGGGGTACTGGACGCTCGGCGCCGAGGTCGAGCGGACGCTGGCGAGCGGCCGGATCGGCGAGAACTCCACCAGGTCTCGGATAAACTCGGTCGACAGCTCGGCCGGGGCCAGGTATCCGCCCTGCGGATCGCCCGAGACGGTCAGCGCCTTCAGCTCATCGGCCGGCGCGGCGTTGCCGAGGCGGAGATAGGCGCCGAAGGCCTTGCGCTCCAGCTCGGTGGGCTCGTCGTCTTCGGCCTTCCCGCCGGTCGGGCGCTGCACCTTGGCCTCCAGCTTGTCCAGCCGCTCGACGAGCTTCGACGTGTCCGCCTTGCCCTCGACGGCCTTCAGCCGGTCCTCGACCGTGCCGCGGAACTCGTCGAGCGCCTTGGTCACGATGCCGGCGGGATCGTC
>CAYTMB010000563.1:0-1881 GCA_964438465.1 uncultured Rhodovulum sp.
GATCGGCGAGTTCGTCATGGCAGCACTGCTGAACCGGCCCGCCTTCGGCCCCTATCTGCAGCTGATGGGGGCGAACAAGGCCTACGAGCCCGCGGCGCTGGCGGTGATCGCCTTCGCGATCACCTGGGCCTGCATGGGGCTGATCAGCCTCGTGACCCGTCTCCAGAAATTCACCACCGCACCGAGGTAGCATGGCCTTTCTCGACATCGCCGGCCTGCAGAAGTTCTTCGGCGCGAACCAGGTGGTGCGCTCGTTCGACCTCGGCGTCGAGCAGGGCGAGTTCATCACCCTGCTCGGCCCCTCGGGCTGCGGCAAGACCACGGTGCTGCGCATGGTCGCGGGCTTCGAGACACCGACCCAGGGCTCGATCCGCATCGACGGGCGCGACGTGGTGAACCTGCGCCCCAGCCAGCGCAACATCGGCATGGTGTTCCAGGCCTATGCGCTGTTTCCCAACCTCACCGTCGCCGAGAACGTCGCCTTCGGGCTGAAGGTCGCCGGCCGCCCGCGCGCCGAGATCGAGACCCGCGTCGCCGAGATGCTCGGCATCATCCGCCTGCCCGAGCTCGGCGCGCGCTATCCGTTCCAGCTCTCGGGCGGCCAGCAGCAGCGGGTGGCGCTCGCCCGCGCGCTGGCGGTGCGGCCCAAGGTGCTGCTGCTCGACGAGCCGCTGTCGGCGCTCGACGCCAAGGTCCGGGTCTCGCTGCGCCAGGAGGTCCGCGCCATCCAGCGCAAGCTCGGGATCACCACCATCTTCGTCACCCACGACCAGGAGGAGGCGCTGTCGCTGTCGGACCGCATCGTGGTGATGAACGCCGGCGTCGCCGAGCAGGTCGGCGCGCCGTTCGAGATCTACAACCGCCCGGCGACGCGCTTCGTCGCGGGCTTCGTCGGCACGCTCAACGTGCTCGACGCGGCCGTGCTCGACGCCGCGACCGGCCGGGTGGCGGTCGGCGGCCAGGAGCTGGAGCTGCGCCGGCCGCTCGCGACCGCCGCCGGGACGACGGTGGCGCTGTCGCTGCGCCCGGAATCGGTGACGCTCGGCCCGCGCCCCGGCCAGGACGCCCGGCTGCGCGGCGAGGTCGTCGAGAGCGACTTTCTCGGCTCGGTGGTGCGGGTGCGCACCCGCGTCGGCGACCAGAGCCTGTCGCTCGACACCTTCAACAGCCCCGCCGCCCCGCCGCCGCAGGCCGGCGAGACCGTCGAGATCGGCTTCGCCAGCGCCGACATCCTGCTGGTCGGCGACTGAGCCGGCCCGTCGGCCGGAGCGCCGGCGATTTTCTGTTCCGCGCCCCGGAGCTTTCCGCTAAGGCTGGCGCTGGGCTCAACGCTTGAAGGTTTCGGGGGAGAACAAGGGCATGTCGGTCATCATCGACGTCGTGGCGCGCGAGATTCTGGACAGCCGGGGCAACCCGACGGTCGAGGTGGACGTGATGCTCGAGGACGGCGCGAAGGGCCGCGCGGCGGTGCCCTCGGGCGCCTCGACCGGCGCGCACGAGGCGGTGGAGCTGCGCGACGGCGACAAGCGGCGCTACGGCGGCAAGGGCGTGCTCGGCGCGGTGGACGCGGTCAACGACGAGATCTGCGACGCGCTGACCGGCATCCGCGCCTCCGACCAGATCCGCATCGACCGGGTGCTCTGCGAGCTCGACGGCACCCCGAACAAGGGCCGGCTCGGCGCCAACGCCATCCTCGGGGTCAGCCTCGCCAGCGCCAAGGCCGCCGCCTCCAGCTTCGGCACGCCGCTCTACCGCTACATCGGCGGAACCTCGGCGCGGGTGCTGCCGGTGCCGATGATGAACATCATCAACGGCGGCGAGCACGCCGACAACCCGATCGACATCCAGGAATTCATGGTGATGCCGGTCGGCGCCGACAGC
>CAYTMB010000564.1:0-1875 GCA_964438465.1 uncultured Rhodovulum sp.
TCAGGCCAGCCAGGTCGGATAGTCCGACACCAGCAGATGCAGCGGCGGCTCGTCCTCCTCGATCTCGGCGAAGCGGCCGAGCGGCTCGGCGAAGATGTTGTCGGTCAGGTCGTTGTTGACGGTCGAGACCTCGCCGATCAGCACGTCGCCGCCCTCGCCCCAGAACGCGTGCCAGTTGCCCGGCATCAGCGTCACGCTCTCGCCCGGATCGAGGTGCAGCACCGCCCCCGGCGCCTGGGTGCGCAGCACGCCGTCGGTGGCGACGGTCACCTCGGTCTTCTTGCAGATCGCCCCTTCCGCGTCGGAATTGTAGAGCTTCAGCGCCAGCGTCGCGCCGCCGCGGTTGATGATGTCCTCGGCCTTCACGATGTGGCGGTGCATCGGCGACAGCTGGTCCTGGCGCGAGATCATGATCTTCTCGGCGTAGCACATGCCGCCGCCGTTCCTCAGATCCGCCTCCGAACCGTTGCGCACGGTGAACAGGAACAGCCCCATCCGGCCGAACCTGCCCTGGCCGTAGTCGGTGATGTCCCAGCCCAGCCGCGCGCCGACGATCCCCTCGATCCCGTCGCGCCGCGCCTGCATCTCCGCCGGCGTCCAGTAGGCGAACGGCGGCAGCACGAAGCCGAACGAGCGGATGAAATCGTCGCCGGCGCGGATGATGTCGTTGATCTCGGACCGTTTCACGCGCGTCTCCCGGTTGCTTTTGCGCCGAATAGCACGGCGACCGCCGTTCGCGCCAGTCATGAGCGCAAGGCGCGCAATCCCGAGGGCGGCGATCAACCCCCGACCGGTCCGATCGCCGTTTCCGCGCCCGCGCGGCGCAAAACGCCTTGACGGATCTGGATTTTGTCCAAAGGATCAAAACCGGATCGCGGAAGCGTCATGCATGCCTCGCGCCCGCCGCGCCGGGCGGTCGGAGTAACCTGAGCCCAGTGCCCGAGTATATCGTCCGTTACGTGCGCTGGGTCGAAGCGGTGAACCGGGTCGTCGGCCGCGGCGCGATGTACCTGATCGTCGTCATGGTCGGGATCCTGATCTACTCGGCGGTCATGCGCAACGGCTTCAACCGCCCGCCGCTGTGGACCGTCGAGATGGGGCAGTTCCTGCTCGTCGCCTACTACATGCTCGGCGGGGCCTGGACGCTGCAGCTCGACTCCCATGTCCGCATGGATCTGCTCTACGACCGCTGGAGCCTGCGCGGCCGGGCCTTCGCCGACAGCATCACCGCGGTCTGCCTGATCGGCTACCTGCTGGTGATGCTCTGGGGCGGGCTGTCCTCGACGGCCTACGCCCTCGAATACGGCCAGCGGGCGTCCTCGGCCTGGCGGCCGCCGCTGGCGCCGATCAAGATCATCATGACCCTCGGCATCTTCATGATGCTGCTTCAGGCGCTGGCGTTCTTCTTCCGCGACCTCGCGCGGGTCCGCGGGAGGCCGATTTCATGAGCGCCCAGGCGGTCGCGCTGACCATGTTCGCCAGCATGATGGCGCTGCTGCTGACCGGGCAGCGGGTGTTCGGCGCGATCGGCTTCGTCGGCGTGGTCGGGGCGCTGCTGCTCTGGGGCACCGGCGGCGAGGAGATCCCGTTCAACCAGGCCTTCACCCTGATGAACTGGTACCCGATGCTGACGATCCCGATGTTCATCTACATGGGGTTCATGTTCTCGGAATCCGGGATCGCGGACGACCTCTACCGGGCGTTCCACGTCTGGTTCGGCGGCGTCCGCGGCGGCCTCGCCATCGGCACGATCGGGCTGATGGTGGTGATCTCGGCGATGAACGGCCTCAGCGTCGCCGGCATGGCGATCGGCGCCACGGTGGCGCTGCCCGAGCTGCTGCGCCGCGGCTACGACAAGATCATGGTCACCGGCGT
>CAYTMB010000565.1:0-1875 GCA_964438465.1 uncultured Rhodovulum sp.
AGCTGCTCGCCGCCGCCGGCGCCGCCGCCGCCGCGCATTCCGACGACCCGGCCTTCCGCGCCCGCCTCGACGCGGCGCTGACCGAATACGCAGGCACGCGCTCCGCCGCGGCCGAGATCACCACCGGCCTGTTCGCGCTCGGCGGCGGCGCCATGGCGTTCAAGCAGCTGACCCCCGGCGCGCTGGCGCTGGGACCGGCGATCGCCGCCAGCCTCGCGCAGGGCGCGGCGGTCTCGAGCTTTCCGCTCGGCGCCGCCGCGGGCGGGCTGTGGTACGGCATGTTCCCCGCGGCGGCCTCGCCGGCGCTGGTGGCGGGCGCGACCGCGGGGGTGATGGGCGTGGCCGCCCTCGCCTCGGCCTTCGCCGGCATGCTGGCCGACCCGGTCCAGCGCGCGCTGGGGCTGCACGAACGGCGGCTGAACGCGCTGATCGACGCGCTGGAGGCGGGCTTCGCCGGCGGCGACGCGGCGGGCTTCGTCGCCTACGACCTCTACGTCGCCCGGCTGATGGACCTCGGCGACGTGCTGGTCGGCGTCGCCCGCGCCTTCCGGCCGGGCTGACGCCCCCGGCGGATCACGCCGCCGGGCCGTGCGGGACCGCGACCCCGGCCCCGTCCCGCGAGCGCCAGAGCGAATAGAGCACGCCGGCGCCGAGGATCGCGAAGGTGATCGCCAGCGACCACATCGCCGGGAACTTCTCCCAGCCCAGCAGGTCGGCGACGAAGACCTTCGAGCCGATGAACACCAAGAGGATCGCCAGCGCGTATTTCAGGTAGTGGAACCGGTGCAGCACCGCCGCCAGCGCGAAATAGAGCGCGCGCAGGCCGAGGATCGCGAAGATGTTCGAGGTGTAGACGATGTAGGGATCGGTGGTGATCGCGAACACCGCCGGCACCGAATCGACCGCGAACACCAGGTCGGCGATCTCGATCAGCACCAGCGCGAGGAACAGCGGCGTGATCCAGCGCACGGTCCGGCCGGTGGCGGGATCGGGCGCCTTCACGAAGAAGTTGCGCCCGTGCAGCCGGTCGGTCACCCGGAACCGCTTGCGGATGAACTTCAGGACGGGGTTCGCGTCGAGGTCCAGCGCCTTTTCGTCGGTCGCCAGCATCTTGAGGCCGGTGAAGATCAGGAAGGCGGCGAAGATGTAGAGCACCCAGCCGTATTGCGCGACGAGGGCGGCGCCGACGCCGATCATCACCCCGCGCAGCAGGATCACGCCGAGGATGCCCCAGAACAGCACGCGGTGCTGGTACTGCCGCGGGATCGCGAAATAGCCGAAGATCAGCGCGATGACGAAGACGTTGTCGAGCGCGAGGGTCTTCTCGACGACGAAGGCGGTCATGTATTCGGCGGCCGACTGGGCGCCGAGCTGGAACCAGACGAAGCCGCCGAAGGCGACGGCCAGCGTGATGTAGAGCGCCGACAGCTTCAGGCTCTGCGCGACGCCGATCTCGCGGTCGCCCTTGTTCAGGAAGCCGAGGTCGAAGGCGAGCAGCAGGCCGACGATGCCGACGAACATCAGCCACAGCCACAGCGGCTGGCCAAGGAAAAGCGTGACTAGAAACGTGTCCATTCTGCGGTCCTCTCTTTGTGGAGCGCACAGGACACGTCGGAGCAGGGGGCCCGGCATCAAGCGCGCTTGATGCGATCCGACATCACGACATTCGTCGCCAGAGGGGCCCGGTCCGCGTCCCCTCAGCTAGGCGCGGGCGCGGGCCAGACAAGGGGAGGTCTGGAAAATCGCGGGAGCGCGACGATCTGTGCACGCGTGCGCAGCGGGTCAATATATTGATATCACAAGGTAATTGGAGAAATTTTAACTTTTCCGCAATCTACACGGCACTATCTCGAAGACCTCCGCCGTCGCTGTCCC